>DONB01000022.1 GCA_003510325.1 Thiobacillus sp.
TGCACGTCGAGCATGAACTGGGCGAGCGCCCGGTGCAGCTTCGCCAGCGGCCCCTTCATCACGGTAAAGCGGCTGCCGGTGATCTTCACTGCGGCAGCGAAGTCGAGCTGGCCGAGGCTCTCGCCGATATCGACATGGTCGCGCACCGGGAAATCGAAGGTCTTCGGCGTGCCCCAGCGGCTCACTTCGACGTTGGCGGTTTCATCCTTACCCATCGCCACCGATTCGTGCGGCAGGTTCGGCACGCCCATCAGGAAATCGTTGAGCTCGGCCTGCAATTCGGACAGGCGCGTTTCCAGCTGCTTCAGTTCGTCGCCCAGACCCGCCACCTCGGCCATCACCGCGGTGGTGTCCTCGCCCTTGCCCTTCAGCATGCCGATCTGCTTCGACAGGGTGTTGCGGCGACTTTGCGCGTCCTGGGTGCGGGTCTGGATCGTCTTGCGCTCGGCTTCCAGCGCATCGAAGCGCGCCGCATCGAACGCAAAACCGCGCGCCGCCAGGCGCTCGGCAACGAGGGCTGCGTCTTTGCGCAGCAGTTGGATATCAAGCATCGGAGTATGGGAAAAGCAGCAAAGGCGCCATTTTCGCCGATAGCCGGCGCATCCGGCTAGGGGCGCGCTGAATTTAGGCCGCCTCGACCATCCCCACCGCCTCTTCCACGTCCACCGCGACGATGCGCGACACGCCCTGCTCCTGCATGGTGACGCCGGCCAGATGCTGGGCCATTTCCATGGTGACGCGGTTGTGGGTGATGAAGAGGAACTGCGTCTGGCCGGACATCGCCTTGACCAGGTTGCAATAGCGCTCGGTGTTGGCGTCGTCGAGCGGCGCGTCGACTTCGTCCAGCAGGCAGAACGGCGCCGGATTGAGCTTGAACATCGCGAACACCAGCGACAGCGCGGTCAGCGTCTTCTCGCCGCCGGAGAGCAGGTGGATCGAGGCGTTTTTCTTGCCGGGCGGCTGGGCGAACACCTGCACGCCGGCGTCGAGCAGTTCGTCGCCGGTGAGGATGAGCCGCGCCTGGCCGCCGCCGAACAGCTGCGGGAACAGTTCGCCCATGTGCTGATTGACTGTGTCGAAGGTCTCCTTCAACCGCGCGCGCGATTCCTGGTCGATGCGACGGATCGCGTCTTCCAGCGTAGTGACGGCTTCCAGCAGGTCGGCGCATTGGGCGGCGAGGTATTCGGCGCGCTCCTGCGCCTGGGTGAGTTCGTCGAGCGCGGCGAGGTTGACCGCGCCCAGACCGGCGATCTCGTTCTGCAGGCGGTTGATTTCAGTCTGCAACTGGGCGGGCCTGGGACTGTCGGCAAGGCCGGATTCGAGGCTCGCCTCGTCGGCCGCCGCCTCGCGCAGCTGCAGTTCGAACTGCGACTGCATCAGCATCGCTTCCTGGTCCTTCAGCTTCAGCTGTTCGATGGTGCGGCGCAGCGGATCCAGGCCCTGCTCGCAGGCCATGCGTGCTTCGTCCTGGCTTCTCAATTGCGCGGTCAGGCCTTCCAGCGCGTCGCGCGCGGCAGCCAGCGCAGTCTCGGCTTCGGTGCGCGTGGTCAAGGCGAGCTGCAGCTCGGCGTCGAGCGCATCGGCAGGCAGGCGCGCCAGCTCTTCGCGCGCCTGCGTCAGGCGGGTCTCGTCGTCGGCGATTTCCTGCTCGATGCGCGCCAGCGTGTCGCCGAGTTCCCTGATCTTGTTGGTGCAGGTGGTCAGCGCGAAGCCGGCTTCCTGATGCCGCCGTTCGGCCGCGCGCTGCAGCTCGCGCGCCTCGAACACGGCGCGGTCAGCCTGATCGCGCGTCTGGCGCGCGGCGTAGAGCGCCTCGCGGGCGGCGTCGCCCTGCACGCGGTATTCCTTAAGGCGGCTTTCCAGCATGTCCAGCGTGGCATGCTCGCTGGTCTGCTGATGGGTGACTTCTTCCAGTTCCTGAGCGATCTGCGTCGCCCGGCTCTGCACCCGCTCCACCGCCTGCTGCAGGCGCAGCAGCTCCATCTGCGCAGTGTGATGGCGGCTCTGCGTCTGGCCGGTCTGCGCGCGCAGCGCCTGGACCTCGCGCTGCCGCTCCATGTAGCGCTGTTGCGTTTCGGCGTAGGCGGTTTCGTACTGCGCCACCTCGTCGCGCAGACGCCCGGCGTCGTGGGTCAGCCGTTCGAGTTCGCGACCGCGCGCGAGGATGCCTTCGACTGCGGTGTGCGGGCCGTGGAAGGTGACGCTGTGGCGGGTGAACAGATGGCCCTGCGGCGTGACGGCATATTCGCCGGGTGCGAGGCTGGCGGCACGGGCGCGCGCCGCATCCGCATCGTCGGCCCAGTAGNNGAGCCAGTCGCCGAGCGCCGCCAGGGCGGCGGCATCGTCGCTGGCGATCTTGCTGGAAAGCAGGTTGGGGCCGACCGCAGCCGCGGCGCCCTGCCCGGTCCAGACGGTGAGGCGGGCCGGCGGCGCATCGGCGAACCAGTCGGGGGCCGCGTTGGCCGCCACTGCCTGCAGGCGCTCGCGCAATACTGCCTCGACCGCAGCTTCCCAGCCGGGGGCAACGGAGAGTGTTTCCCACAGGCGCGGCGCGCTATCGAGGCCGCGCTGACGCAACCAGCCGCCGAGCTTCTCGTCGGCCTTGAGGCTTTCCTGCAGCTTCTTCAGCGCGGCGAGTTCGGCCTCGGTCTGGTGCAGCGCCTTGCGCGCGGCCTCGAGTTCGCTCGTATGCCGGGTGCGGGCGGCGTCGAGTTCGGGCAGCGCGGTCTCGGCGTCCTTGAGGCCGGCCTGCGCGGTCGCCAGCGTCTGCGCCAGTTCCTCGACCTCGACCTGTTTTTTCGCCAGGCCTGCGGCATCCGGGCGCGGCAGCTGCGCCTGTTCCTGGGCAAGCCGGCGCTGACGGGCGTCCAGCTGTTCGAGCTGGCGTCGGGTGTGGCCGAGGCTGTTTTCGTCGACCTGGCGCGACTGATCCAGTTGCGACACCACGCGTTGCGCCTCGCCCACGCCCTGCTGCGCTTCGCGCAACGCGGCTTCCTTCTGCGGCAGGGTGCTGTCGGTGGCCTGGCGGGCGACGGCTTCGGCCTCCATCAACGCGGCCTCGAGACCGGGCTGCTGCGCGGTCACCTCGTTCAGCGCGTCCGCAGTCGAGGCTCGGCGTGACTGCTGCGATTCCATGCGTGCGCCCAGATCCTGCACCTGGCGGTAGAGGCGATCGCGGGTGGCGTTCTGGTGCGCCATCGTCTGCTCGATGCGCGCCACTTCGGACTGCGCCTGGTAATACGTGGCTTGCGCGGTGTTGAGCGTGTCCTGCCCGGCGAACTGGGTCTGGCGCGCGGTTTCCAGCTCGGATTCGATATGGCGCAGCCGGGCGGTCTCGGCTTCCAGCTTGTTCTGCGCTTCGGTCAGGTCCTTGTCGATGCGCGCGCGCTGCTGGGCGGCGTCGTGCTTGCGGGCGAACCACAGGCGGTGCTGGGCGAAGGTCAGGTCGGCCTGCAGGCTGCGGTAATGCTGGGCGACCTCGGCCTGCGCGGTGAGTTTCTCGACCCCGGTCTTGAGTTCGCGCTGGATGTCCTCGACGCGGTTCATGTTGTCGCGCGCGTCCTTCAGTCGGGCTTCGGTTTCCTTGCGGCGCTCCTTGTACTTGGACACGCCCGCGGCCTCTTCCAGATAGCCGCGCAGTTCTTCGGGCTTGGCCTCGATCAGGCGCGAAATCATGCCCTGCTCGATGATGGCGTAGGCGCGCGCGCCGACGCCGGTGCCGAGGAAAAGGTCGGCGACGTCGCGCCGCCGCACCCGCATGTTGTTGATGTAATAGGTGGAGTCGCCGCTGCGGTCGAGCACGCGCTTGACCGCGATCTCGGAATACTGCGACCACTGGCCGGCCGCGCGGCCGAGTTCGTTGTTGAACGCCAGTTCGACCGAGGCGCGCGACGCCGGCTTGCGCGNNATGGTGCTTGGCCGACGATTCGCCGAGCACCCAGCGCACCGCGTCGATGACGTTCGACTTGCCGCAGCCGTTCGGCCCCACCACGCCGGTCAGCTGCGCGGGGACGGGAATGACGGTGGGATCGACGAAACTCTTGAAGCCGGCAAGTTTGATGTGGGTTAAACGCAAGACAGCGGACCTAAGCCTTTTATAATGTGTCGTCTCAACGCGCCTGCTGCTTTTGATTATTTAATGTGGCAAGCCGCGTTCTGAATTTTCGCCACATTCTACACCGAGCCTCCCCATGCCCTCCACGCCTGCCAAAACCCTGGAAACCTTTCCCAACCCAAAAGTTGGACGCGACTTTCACATCCACATGGAAGTCCCTGAATTCACATGCCTTTGTCCCAAGACCGGACAGCCGGACTTCGCCACGCTGATCCTCGACTACATCCCCGACAAGACCTGTGTCGAACTGAAGAGCCTGAAGCTCTACATGTGGAGCTTCCGCGAGGAAGGGCATTTCCACGAAGACGTCACCAACCGGATTCTCGATGATCTGGTAAAGGCGACCAAGCCGCGCTTCATGCGACTCACCGCCAAGTTCTACGTGCGCGGGGGCATCTTCACCAACGTGGTCGCGGAGCACCGCAAGAAAGGCTGGCAGCCGGCCCCGCGCGTCGACCTCACGCAGTTCGAACACCAGTCGAACACACGCGGCTAAGGGCCTGATAATGCTGATTTCGCACCTGCGTTGCCGCGAGAAAGCGATGGATGCAAGGCGCGTCGCGCTGGCAAGGGCCATCCCTTGCCAAGNNTCGGGCGCATTCCTTTGTCGCGAGCCGCTTACAGTGCCAGCACTGCGGCGCGCCTCGCGGACTACATCCCGAAGCGGCCCCGTCGCAGGCGCGAAATCAGCATTAACAGGCCCTAACCTTGTTTTTTCTAGGCATCGACTTCGGAACCAGTGGCGCACGCAGTTGCGTCATCGACGCCGAAGGCGCGATCGTTGCCGAGGACCAACGCGACTTCGGCACGCTGGAGGAGTACGAGCGCGCCGGCATCTGGCGCGAGGCGTTATGGGATCTGGTCGCCTCGCTGCCGCCGCCGATCCGCACCCAGCTGTCGGACATCGCGCTCGACGGTACCTCCGGCACCGTGCTCGCCTGCGACGAGGAACTGAGTCCGCGCCACCCGCCGCTGCTCTATAACGACGACCGCGCGGTCGAGGAAGCCGCGCTGATCGCCAGGACCGCCACCCCCGGTCATCCCGCCGCTGCCGTCACCTCGGGACTGGCCAAGGTGCTGTGGCTGAAAAAGCGCCTCGGCCTCACCGGTGCCCGCCTCTACCTCAACCAGGCCGACTGGCTGTCAGGCCTGCTGACCGGCCGCGTCGGCATGACCGACTACCACAACGCCCTCAAGATGGGCCTCGACCTCGACGAGTTGAAATGGCCGGCCTGGGTCGAATATCTGGCCGACGTCGACTACCTGCCGGTCCCGGCCGCGCCCGGTTCGCGGCTTGCCACCGTGTCGCGCCCGCGTGCGCGTTACCTCGGCGTGAATCCCGGCTGCATGGTGCACGCCGGCACCACCGATTCCATCGCCGCGTTTCTGGCAGCCGGCGTCAGCCGCAGCGGCGATGCCGTCACCTCGCTCGGCAGCACCCTGGTGCTGAAGCTCCTGTCCGACACCCGGGTGGAATCCACCGAACACGGCGTCTACAGCCACTGGTTCGGCGACCGCTGGCTGGCCGGCGGCGCCAGCAACGCCGGCGGCGCAGTGCTGCGGCAGTTCTTCGACGACCGCACGCTTTCCGCGCTGAGCGAAACCATCGATCCGGCCGTCGCCAGTCCGCTCGATTACCTGCCATTGCCCAAGTCCGGCGAGCGCTTCCCGGTCAACGACCCCACGCTTGCGCCACGCCTGACGCCGCGCCCGGCCGACGACGCCGAATTCCTGCACGGCCTGCTGGAAAGCCTCGCCCGCGTCGAAACACAGGGGTATGCACTGCTGGCCGAGCTGGGCGCCACGCCCGTGCGCCGGGTCGACACGGCCGGCGGCGGTGCCCGGAATCCCGTCTGGACGCGCATCCGCGCGCGTCGTCTGGGCGTGCCGGTGGCGCGCGCCGGCCATACCGAAGCCGCCTACGGCGCCGCGCTGCTGGCGCGCGATGGCCGGCAGCTTTTCGCCTCTGCCCCCGCCTGAAGGCCCCCGCCTACAACTAAAGTTGTATATCAATCGCCGAACCTGTGTCCTATGGTGGGGGCAGTCGCCGCACCGCACAGGACACCGGATTCGCGTGCTCCCCCGCGCTGCGGTGACCCCACCGGGGAGACGACACAATGAAAATACGCAATCACCGTCTGATACGGGACGATGGGTCTGCGTTGGCCTATCTCGCCAGCCCGCATGCGGGCAGGAGCATTTCGCCCCGTTTTCTGGTCCTGCATTACACCGCCGGCAGCAGTGCGGGCGGCACGGTGGCCTGGTTCTGCAGCCCGGCTTCCCGCGTCTCCGCCCATCTGGTCATCGCGCGCGATGGCTCGGTGACCCAATTGGTGCCGTTCAACCGCGAAGCCTGGCATGCCGGCCAGTCGCGCTGGGGCAGCCTGTCCGGGCTCAATCACCACAGCATCGGCATCGAACTCGACAATGCCGGCTGCCTGATCCGGAGCGGCGGCAAATGGGTCTCCCCGCTCAGCCGCCGCAGCTATCCCGAGAGCGAAGTCACCGTCGCCTGCCACCGCAACGACCCGCCCGGCACCCCGCCCTGCGGCTGGCACGCCTACACCCCGGAACAGATCGAAGCCACGCTGGAATGCGGCATGGCACTGGTCGATCAATACGGTCTTGCCGACGTGCTGGGACACGACGACATCGCGCCCGGACGCAAACGCGACCCGGGGCCGGATTTCCCGCTCGAATCGGTGCGCGCGCGCCTGCTGGGGCGCCGCGACGACCACCCCGAGCGCTACCGCACCACCGCCCGGCTGTATGTACGAAGCGGACCGGGACCGGAGTGTGCGGCCCTGCCCGGCACCCCTCTGCCTCCTGCCACCGTGGTCGAGGTGCTGGCCAAACGGGGCCTGTGGTGGGAAGTCGACGTCGTCGGCGAAGTCAACGGCGTGATG
This sequence comes from Thiobacillus sp., assembly GCA_003510325.1. GTDB lineage: Bacteria > Pseudomonadota > Gammaproteobacteria > Burkholderiales > Thiobacillaceae > Thiobacillus. The sequence goes on from DONB01000022.1 coordinate 7,021, forward strand.
GACCTCGTCGGCTGGTGCCACAGCAAATATCTGGAGGCGATCGGTGGCTGACGCACCGACCTCGCTCGACTGGGACACCGTCCACGCACAGGAGCGCGCGACGATCCGCGAACCCGACGGCCGCCATGACGGACCCGACCGGCCCCTGACCGGACTCGCCTTCTCCGGCGGCGGCATCCGCAGCGCCACCTTCAATCTCGGTATCACCCAGGCGCTGGCGGAGTTGCGGCTGCTGCGGCAGTTCGACTACCTGTCGTGCGTCTCGGGCGGCGGCTACATCGGCGGCTGGCTGTCGGCCTTCATCCACCTCAAGTGCAACGGCCGGGTCGAGGATGCCGAACCGCTGCTGCAGACCGGCGGCACCGAAAATTCCGCGATCCGCTTCCTCCGGAGCTATAGCAACTACCTCACCCCCAAGGCCAGCTTCTTTTCCGCCGACACGCTGACCGCGGTGGCCACGTATCTGCGCAACCTCTATCTCAACCTCGTCCTGCTGCTGCTGACGCTCGGCGGCCTGCTTCTGCTGCCGCGCCTGCTGGTGTGGCTTGTCCGCTGGATCACCGGATGGGAAGGCGCCCACGCAGCAACCGACGCCAGGCTGCTGCCGCTGTTTGGCGGCGGCATCCTGTTCATCGTCGTGGCCATGCTGTTCATCGGCCTCAACCTGGGCAGCCGCGGCGCCTTCAAAAGCCGGCCGTTCTACACCCGCCAGGCCGGCGTGCTGACGCTGGTGGTGCTGCCTGTGCTGCTGTCGGCCTGGCTCATTGCCTATGGCTTCTATGCCGGCGCCGCAAAGCTGGACGGGATTTCACCCGTCGGCTGGGTGCTGTGGGGCATGCTGGTCTATGTCCCGCCCTGGCTGGTGGGATGGGCGCTGGGACGCTTTCTCGGTCGCTGCCATCTCGATCAGCCGCAATTCCCCCCGGGCCGCGTCGTCGCCATGGGCGGCTACGCGCTGCTGGCAGGGGCGTTCGGTGGCCTGCTGCTCGCCGCGTTTGCCGAAATGGCGGAATGGATCCGGCAGGTGGGCACCGGCTACAGCGGCTCGTGGATCGCGTCGGCACTCGCCACCGCCCTGCTGCTGAAATTCTATTCGCTCACGGTGGTGGGCCATATCGGACTGATGGGTCGATATTTCTCGCACGACTCGCGCGAATGGTGGTCCCGCCTCGGCGGCTGGGTGCTGCTGGCTTCGCTGATGTGGGCCACCCTGTTCAGCATCGTCTACATCGCCCCCGCCTTCTTCCGCTGGGCGCCGGAGGCCTTCGTCGCAGCAGGCGGCCTGACCTGGGGGCTGTCGACCCTCGCCGGCGTGCTGCTGGGGCGCGGAGGGAAAACCGCTGGCGACACCCGCAGAACCTGGCGCGATCGCGCCGCCCAGGTGATGCCCTATGTCTTCATCGTCGGCCTGCTGGGCCTGCTGTCGTTCGGTCTGCACCAGTTGCTGATGCTGCCGGTGTTTTGCAACGGTTGCGAAGACCATGCCCGGACCTCCGCCCAGTTCATGTCCGTGCTCTACCAGGAGTCCGACAATTTCCAGCGCGCCGATATTGTCTGGGTGGCGATCCTGTGTATCGGCAGTCTGGCGGCCGCCGCCGCACTGGCCTGGCGCATCGACGTCAACCTGTTCTCGATCTACCACTTCTACCGCCAGCGTCTGGTGCGCTGTTATCTGGGGGCCTCGCGCTGCAAGCTGCGCGTGCCGCACCCCTTCACCGGCTTCGATCCGCGCGACGATCTCAGACTGGCCGACCTGTGCAGCATGCCGCTGGGCAAGCCGCAATGCCAGCGTCCCTACCCCATCCACAACACCGCGATGAACCTGGTCTCCGGCAAGCAGCTCGCCTGGCAGGAACGGCGCGCCGCCGCGTTCGCCTTCACCCCCATGGCAACCGGCTACAGCTTCACCCTGCCCGACGAGAAGGGCCATCTGCTCAGCCATTACCGCCCCACGTCGCACTACATGGAGGGCGTGTGGATGGGGTCGGCGATGGCGATCTCGGGCGCGGCCGCCTGCCCCAACATGGGTTATCACAGTTCGCCTGCGCTGACTTTCCTGATGACCGTGTTCAACGTCCGGCTCGGTCACTGGAGTCCCAACCCGGCCAACGAAAACCACTGGACGAAACACGACCCGCCGTTCGGCGGCATCTACCTGCTGAGCGAACTGTTCGGCCGCACCCAGCACAGCTCGCCCTTCGTGTATCTGTCCGACGGCGGCCATTTCGAGAACCTCGGCATCTA
>DONB01000060.1 GCA_003510325.1 Thiobacillus sp.
TCGCAGATCGCCTTCGCCTTGGGGCAGCGCGGCGCGAAGCGGCAGCCGGCGGGCATCGCGTCCAGCGGCGGAACCTGGCCCGGGATGGGCACGAGCGTGCGCGACCCCAGTTCGACGACGCACGACTTGAGACCGCGCGTATAGGGATGCAGCGGCGCGGCGAGCACGCGCTCGCTGGGCCCTTCCTCGACGATCTGTCCGGCATACATGACCGCGATGCGATCGCAGACCTGGGCGCCCAGCGCGAGGTCGTGGAGGACGAAGATCGCGCTGGAATTCAATTCCCGCACGCGGTCCAGGATGAGCTCCATGATCTGTGCCTGGATGGTGACGTCGAGCGCGCTGGTAGGCTCGTCGGCGAGCAGCAGTTCGGGGTTGCAGGCGAGCGCGATGGCGATCATGACGCGCTGCTGCATGCCGCCGGACAGCTCGTGCGGGTAGGCGTCGAGGCGCAGGCGCGGTTCGGGAATGCCGACGCTGTGCATCAGCTCGGCGGCCCGCTCCCGGCGCGCCCATTTCGACAGCCCCAGATGCCGCTTGAGGGGCTCGGCGATCTGTTCGCCCACCGTGAAGCAGGGATTGAGGGCGGCGGTCGCGTCCTGGAAAATCAGGCCGATCTTGTTGCCGCGCAGGCGGCGGTAGTCCGCTTCCTTCAATCGGGTGAGCTCGGTTCCTCGGAAGCACAGGCTGCCCTCCAGCTGCACTTCGGGCGCGCGCAAGAGACCGATGAGGGCCATCGCGAGGGTGGATTTCCCGGCCCCCGATTCGCCGATCAGGCCGAGGGTCTCGCCGGGTTGCAGCGCCAGGTTGACGCCATCCAGCACCACGGCCTGGCCGCGTCGCAGGCTGAGATCGCACACTTCGAGCAGGGGTTCTTCACTGACTGGCATGTCGGCAGCCTGGGGGTTCAAAGCAACAGCGCAGTCCATCTAGGCGTCCTTCTGGGTGGTGGGGTCGAAGGCATCGCGCAGGCCGTCGCCGAGCAGATTCAGGGCCACCAGCAGGATCGCCAGGGCCACGCCCGGCACTCCGGATATCCACGGCGCCATGGTGATGAAGGCGCGGCCCTCGGCGATCATCAGGCCCCAGTCCGGGGTCGGCGGCACCACGCCGATGCCGAGGAAGGACAGTCCCGATTCCAGCAGGATGGCGATGCTGACACGCATCCCGGCCTGGACCAGGATGGGCGACACCACATTGGGCAGGACGTGGCGCCAGATGATGGCCGCAGTCGGCACCCCCATCAGCCGGGCGGCTTCGATGTAGGGCTGGTTCTTCACCTGCAGCACGTCGCCGCGGGTCATGCGCGCGAAGGGGCCGACGAAGGACAGCGCCAGCGCATAGACGAGGTTTTCGGTGCCGAGTCCGAGCACTGCCATGAAGGCCATCGCCAGGATCAGTTCCGGAAACGCGAGCAGGCCGTCGACGATGCGCATCAGCACCCACTCGGTGCGTCCGCCCATCAACCCGGCCGCCAGACCGATGGCCACGCCCGCGACCAGGCCGAGGGCGACCGAAGCGAAGCCGATGATGAGCGCCAGCTGCGCGCCATAGAGCAGCCGCGAATAGAGGTCCTGGCCGTAGGAATCGGTGCCGAGCCAATGCGCGGCACTGGGCCCTTGCAGCGAGGCCATCAGGTCCTGGGCGGCCGGATCATGCGTGGCCAGCCAGGGGGAGAACACGGCCGCAACGACATAGATGACAATGATCGCGAGGCCGGCGACGGCACTGCGCTGCCGCAGCAGCGGCTGCAGAAAGCGCCGCTTCCATTGCGATTCAGGTGGGGCGGTGAGATTGAGCGCGTCACTCATGTCAGCGTCTCCGAAGGCGGGGGTCGAGGAACTGGTAGGTCTGGTCGACGGCAAGATTGACTGCCACGAACAGCAAACCGGTGAGCATGATGCCGGCCTGCACCACGATGTATTCGCGGTTGAGCACCGCGGTGGTGACCATCATCCCGAGGCCGGGCAAGGCGAACACCACTTCGGTCATCACCGCGCCGCGCAGCATGCCGCCGAGCTGCAGGCCGATGACGGTGACCAGCGGCATCAGCACGTTGCGCATGCCGTGCACCCACACCACGCGCCAGCCAGGTTCGCCGCGCGCCCGTGCGGCCAGGATGTACGGCTGCCCCAGCACTTCCAGCAGGCTGGAGCGCGTGATGCGCGCAATGAGGCCGACGTACCAGGCGCCCAGCGTGACGGCCGGCAGGACCAGGTGCCACATCCCCTGCCAGAAATCTTCCCACGGCGCGACGAAACCCAGCACGGGGAACCAGCCGAGGTCGACGCCGAACAGCCAGATCAGGAGGATGCCGAGATAGAAACTGGGAAAGGCGTTGCCGCCGATGGCCAGCGTGGTCGCCAGCACATCCGCCCAGCTGTTGCGGTAGAGCGCGGCCATCACCCCGGTGGGGATGCCGATCACCAGTGCGATCAGCAGCGACAGCGCCGCCAGCGTCAGGGTCACCGGCAGCGCCTGCATCACCGCCAGTTCGAAGATGTCCTGGTTGGTGATGTAGGAGGTGCCCCAGTCGCCGCGGACGAAATCGGCCAGCCAGTTCCCGTACTGCTGCACGACCGGCCGGTCGAGGCCGAGCTCATGGGTCAGCTGGTCGTAGGACGACTTCGAATAGTCCGAACCCAGCATGATGCCGACCGGGTCGCCCGGCGCCAGCTTCAGGAAAGCGAAGCTGGCTGCCGAGACGATCAGCAGCACCAGCAGGGTCTGCGCCAGTTTGGCGGATGCAGCCTGGAACATCAGGCCAGCCAGACGGAATGCAGGTTCAACAGGTCGACCGGAATGTACTGGAAGCCCTGCACCCGCTTGTTGAGGATCTTGAACACCTTCATGTGGGCGAGCACCGCGAGCGGGGCGTCGGCCATCAGCAGATCCTCGGCGCGATCGTAGAGCTTCTTGCGCGTCGCCTGGTTGAGCGTGTCCTGCGCCTCGGAGAGCAGCTTGTCGAACTCCTTGTTGCTGTAGCCGACGAAGTTCCAGGGCTTGCCGCTATGCCATTCCGGGTAGATGGTCTCGTCGGGATCGAGGTCGGCGATCCAGGCTTCGTCGTACATATCGAAGTCGCCGCCGTTGCGCCGCTTGGTCCACACGGCACGGTCGAGCAGTTCGATCTTCGGCTTGATGCCGATCTTTTACAGCATCGGCAGCAGGAGCTGCGAGTTGCGCGTGCCGCTGCCGCCCGAGCCGGTGAAGCCCTGGGCCACGATATAGACGGGGTTGACCTCGCCCTGGTATTTGGACTGCTTGCGGTATTCCATCGCCTTCTTCAGGTCGAAGCGCTGGCCGCGCCCGCTCTTGCCGATGTTCTTGTCATAGAAACCGGTCATGGGCGGCGAGATGCAGCTGTAGGCGGGAATGGCCTCGCCGAAATAGCCCTGCTTGACGATGGTGTTGCGGTCGATCGCTGCGGCCACGGCCTTGCGCATCATCGGATCGTCGAAAGGCGCGCGGCGGTTGTTCATGCCGACGAAGCTGTAGTTGCCCTCGACTTCGCCATAGACCTTCAGGTTCTTGTTCGCCTTGAGTTGCGGGATGAACTGGAACGGCGACAGGCTCATGCCGTCGACCTGCCCCGACATCATGGCCGCCACCGCGGCGGTCGGTTCCTTGATCAGCAGGATCTGCACGCCATCGAGATAGGGCAGGCCCGGCTCGAAGTAATCGGGGTTGCGCTCCAGCGTGATCGATTCGTTCTCGCGCCAGCCGGCGAACTTGAACGGGCCGGTGCCCACCGGGTTGCGGCCGAAGGCCTTGCCATGCTGCTCCACCGCGCGCTTGCTGACGATGGTGCCGGCACGGCCGGTGCTGCCGGTGAGCGCCACCGGCAGGAAGGCATAAGGCTTGGAAAAGCGCATGCGAATGGTGGACTCGTCGACGATGTCGATGCCGGCCAGCGTCTCGAACTTCCATGCGTGGGGCGAACCGACCGCGGGATCCTTGACGCGCTCCAGACTCCATTTCACGGCGGCGGCGTCGCAGGGATCGCCGTTGTGGAATTTCACGCCATTGCGCAGCTTGAACACGTGGGTCTTGTCGTCCGGCATCTCCCACGTCTCGGCCAGGTCGGGCACGAAGGACACCTTCTGGCCGTCGTAGGCCACCTTGAGCAGGCCATTGAAGACGTTGTTGATGATCTTCACCGAGCCCAGCGAGGCGGTGAAGTGCGGGTCGAGCGTATCCACTGCGTCCACCCATGCAAGCTTGATGGTGCCGCCCCGCTTGGGCGCGGCGGCCATCGCGCTCTGCACCAGCGAGCCGCCCATGAGGGCGCTGCCTGCCGCCAATCCGGCTCCGCTCCCCATCAGCTTCATGAAACCGCGACGGTTCATACCGGCCGCCAGGACATCGGCCAGTTTGTCCTTGTGAGACTGTTCAGACATTTTTTTCTCCTAACAATTGATACGGTTTGATCAACAGCGCCGGAGAACTTGGAGCAAGCCTTGTGCCAGACCGAAAAAATACCGCAATGCGTTGTTTTATATAACAAATATATTTAGGCGCCTGATCGTCACCTGAAAAGGCTCCCGGAATGTGCACCATGCGATTGCGGCCTGCACCAAGGAACTCGCCACCCATTTGTAAGATGCAATGACGGTTGGTGATTACAAATGAACTTCCAGCGAAACATAAGACGATGCACCGATGCCCAACCGATGGTTTCGCGGTTGTTTGTTAGATGGCCAGCCGAAGGGGGCGCCGCCGAGCAGCGCTGGAATGGTGCGGAAATCAAGTNNTCCTGCCCGACCGGCGCCACCGCCCCGATCGTGTCGTCCGCCCAAAGGAAAAAGGGCAGCCCCCCAAACGGAGGCCGCCCTTTTTTTGGAATGACCCGACTTACTTCAGGTCCATGCAGTTGGCGTAATAGGTCACCGTGGCGGGCCAGTCGGAGAAGATGCCGAGGATGCCGACCTTGCGGGCCAGGACGTCCAGGGCCTTGTACATGTCGCTGTCCTTCTTGATCGCCTTGCCCTGGGGATCGAACAGGTAATACCAGCCGGCCTTGGAGGCGCCCTTGCGCAGGTCGGCGCGTTCGAAGGTCCAGGTGATGATGTCGAGTCCCGCCTTCCTGATGTCGTTCGNNCCGGCATCGTTCACCGACAGCAGCGCCCACATCGGCGGGGCGATGATGCGCACGCCGTCTTTCTTCAGCTGCCTGAGTTCATCCAGGGTCTGACGCGGGATGGCCGGAGTGACGGTCGGGTCGATGCTGTCCAGATAGACGGCCTGCTTGCCGAAGCGCGGCTCGTTCTTGATCCAGTAGAGGATGTCGTCCTTGTTGAAGGACTGGACCCAGGCATCCTTGGGCGATACGTCGGCATTCCTGAGCTCGTCGATGAACTTCTGGGCGTAAGCGGCCTGGCTGCCGAAGATGGCATCGACGCGGTCCGGGTGGTCGGCGCCCTTGAGCTCGGGCGTGTGCTTCACGCCGAGTTCCTGGTTGAGCGCGATGCTTTCCTTGAAGGTCATCACCCTGGCCTGGCCGGTGTACAGGTCGGTGCGCCAGCTGGCGGTACCGCCCAGGTAGCCTTCAGCCGTGGCGGCGTTGGGGTTGCTGGCGTCCATCTTGGGCTTCAGCGACTTGAATTCGTCCAGGGTCAGGTCGCTGGTGCAGCATTGGGGGCGCGGGTTCTGGCCGGGACCGGTCCAGGGCACGGTGCATTTGCTGTTCAGGTCGGTGGCGACGATGTTGGTGGTGGTCTGCAGATCGCACTCGCTGTGGCGGCAGACCAGTTCGCCGTCCTTGGTGAAGGTGACGTCGCACTCGACGATGCCGGCGCCCATGCGCGCGGCCGCACGATAGGAGGCATCGGAATGTTCCGGGAACTGCAGGGCGGCGCCGCGATGGCCGATGGAGAAATCGGTGCGGTAAAAGGGGCCGTTCTCGCACTGCATCAGGCGATCCTTGAGCTTGCCTTCGTCCATACCCTGCACCAGGTAGAACGGGCGCGCGCCGAGTTGCACTGAATCGGGCTTGTCGTGACCGTGGTCGCGATCTGCCTGGGCCATGGGTACGACTCCTGCCGTGGCGGCCATGGCAAGCGCCATGGCGAGGGTTACGGTTTTACGCATCGGATTGCTCCTGTCAGGTTGAGGGTTGGGGCAGCGGCGCCCAACCTGACTCTGCACTATGGAAGTTTAGTCCCGATGGCGTTTAGATTTTGCTTGCATGACGCTTGGCATGAGCCGAGGGTGTCTCACCCCACCAGCGCCACCGCCTTGCTCTGCGCCCGCACGCCCAGACCTGGGCGCAGCGCCAGCCTGGAATTATGATTTAAGTGAATCACCTGCGGTGATCCGTGGCTGTCGCGGCAAGGGCGCGGCCTGCCTCTTGCGGGTTCTGCGCAGAGCGTGCGATGTAGGAGGCCGGCCCTCGGGCCGATCGCATGGACATCGCGACGATGCGAAATCGCGGCAAAGCCGCCGCTCCTGCAAGCAGGCTCGGTCATTCGCGGATCTCGCCGTCGACATACAGCCAGCGCCCGTCCAACCGCTCGAAGCGGCTGGTCTCGTGCAGCTTGAACGCGCGGCCGTTGAGCTTGTAGCGGGCGACGAATTCCACCGTCGCATGGGTCGCATCGAGCGGCGTGTGCGCCTTGATCGTCAGCCCCAGCCATTGCGGACGCGGCGGAACATCGAGTCCGAGCGAGGCGGCACAGGTATCGGGATGCCAGGTCGCGCGCAGATAATCCTCGATCCCCAGCACATAGGCACTGTAGCGCGAACGCATCAGCCGCTCGGCGTCGGGCGCCGGTTCACCGGCGTGATAGCGGCCGCAACAGCCTGCCAGGGCGCGCCCCGAGCCGCACGGGCAGGCAGGCTCGCTCATGGCTTTTTCACCGGGCAGTGACGCAGCTTAGGCCGGATGTGCGGCCACACTGCATCGAGCATTTTCGGCTGGGCCTTTTCGTTGGGGTGGATGCCGTCGGCCTGCATCATGCCGTCCTTGACACCCACGTCGCAGACGAAGCACG
>DONB01000136.1 GCA_003510325.1 Thiobacillus sp.
TGGACGAAGCCCGGCAGGAAATCGACGCGCTCATCGTCGGCACAGGGCTCGCCGGCAGCCCGGTTTTCCCCTTGTCGGGCCGCACGGGGGAGGGCGTTGCCGCGCTGCGCGCACATCTGGAGGCGGCGGCCGCTTCATTGCATCAGCGCTCGGCAGCGGGCCGTTTCCGTCTCGCCATCGACCGCTGCTTTACGCTCGCCGGCATCGGCACGGTCGTCACCGGCACGGCGCATTCCGGAATCATCGGCGTCGGTGAGTCGGCCATCGTTTCGCCGCCCGGCCTGAAAGCCCGGGTACGCGGCCTGCACGTGCAGGACCGTCCCGCCGAGCACGGCCAGGCGGGCGAACGCATCGCGCTCGCCTTGACGGGCGATTTCGAGAAGAAGGACATCGCGCGCGGCATGTGGGTCTTGGATCCGGCACTTGCCTTGCCACTGACCCGCTTTCACGCCGAATTGCGCGTCCCCACCGGGCAGAAGCCCTTGACGCACCTGCAGGCCGTGCATGTGCACCTCGGCACCGAGGACATCCTCGGCCGTGTTGCGCTGCTTGACTGCCAGGAAGTCGAGGCGGGCGGCACCGCGCTGGTCGAGATCCTGCTCGAACGCGAAACGCTGGCGCTGCGCGGCGATCGCTTCATCCTGCGCGATGCCGGCGCGCAGCGCACCGTCGCCGGCGGCCGCGTGCTCGACATTTTTCCGCCCATCCGCCACAAACGCGCGCCGCAGCGGTTGGCCCTGCTCGACGCGATGCGCAGCGACGACCCGGCTGTCACCCTTGGCCAGCTGGCCGAGCAGGCCACGGCCGGGATCGACCTCGACCGCTTTGCGGTGAGCTGGAACCTTGCCGGGAAGGCTGCCGAATCCCTGTGGCAACGCGCCGGACTGCGCGTGATTCGCGATGGCAACGCATCACTCGGATTCACCAATGCGGCCTGGACGACACTCGAAGCCAAACTGCTCGACGCCCTCGGTCGCGAACACGAGCGCGCGCCGGACATGATCGGCGTCGAACGCGAACGCCTGCGCCGCATGACCGCCGCACACCTGCCGCGTCCCGCTTTCGATGCGCTCGCCAACGAACTGCTGGCGTCAGGCCGCATCGCGCAGACCCGCGCCTGGCTGCACCTGCCGGCGCATCGTGCCAGCGTCTCCGCTGCCGACCGCGCGCTGTTCGCCGTGCTGAAGCCGCTGCTGGCTGCGTCGCCTTTCAACCCGCCGCGGGTGCGTGACGTGTTCAAGGCGACGGGGACGCCGGAGGAGACGGTGCGCCAGCTGTTCAAGCGCGTTGCGCGCGCCGGTGAGCTCTACCCGGTCGCGCATGATCACTATTACACTGCCGCCGCCGTCGCCGAGCTGGCCGGCATCGTCCGCACGCTCAACGATGAGCAGGGGGTGGCACGTGCCGCCTCATTGCGCGACATCATCTTTGGCGATGGCGGCGGCGGCCGCAAAGTGGCGGTTCAGATCCTCGAGTTCTTCGATCGCATCGGCTACACTCGCCGCGTGCGCGACGACCACGTGCTGCGCCGCGACGGGACCACGCACGACTGGACCCCCACATGAATCATGGAAGAGATCGTTCCCCGGTGGGGCGCCCGGTCTTCAAAACCGGGAGGGGCCGCCATGCGGTCCCTGGTAGGTTCGACTCCTGCTCTCTTCCGCCAGTTTCCTGAAATCCGAATGCGGTCGCTTGCGCGTTTCGCCGGGCGCTGTTGTGCCCATCGGCCGTTAACGCGCGTCCACGCAGGTTTTCGGGCGCAGCAGTCATTGATCGGCTGGGCAGCGCAACAACGTAGCGTCAGTCGCGCGCCAGCAACTCCCGCAGCGCATCGACAAAACGCCGGTTGTCCTCGGGCAGCGCTGTGGTGATGCGCATGAAACCCGGACCGAGCGCCGGATCGTTCAAGGGCTTGATCAGGATGTCCTGCTTGCGGAGCGCGTCGGCGACCTCCGCCGCATTATGCGGCGCCAGGTCGGCGAGGAAGAAATAGGTATGGGTCGGAAAGGTGCGGACCCCCAGTGTGCGCAGTTCTGCCGCGAGCGTCACGGTCCACTCATGCAGCTGCGCGGCGCGGGCGTGAATCTGGTCCTCGTGCTGCAGCGTGGCGATGGCCGCCGCCTGGCTGGGGCGGGCGAGCGGATAGGCGTCGTTGTGGCTGTTCAGGTCGTCGGCGATCGCTTCCGGAAAGATGCCGTAGCCGATGCGAAAGCCCGCCAGGCTGTGCGCCTTGGACAGGGTACGCGTCACCAGCAGGTTGGGATGCTCGGGCACAAGGTGCGCCACCGACTGCCCGGCCAGACCGATGAAGGCCTCGTCGACCAGGAAGCGCGTCTGCGGATGGTGGCGCAGCAGGTCCGGCAAGGGTGCCATGTCGAAGATGCCGCCGTTGGGATTGTTGGGGTTGACGATGACCATGAGCGTGGTGCCCTCCGGAATCGCCAGTTCGCCCAGATCGAAGGTGAAATCCTTTTCCGGCAGCAGGCGCTGTTCGGTGTAGCGCTGCGCGATCTCGGGAAACAGCACGTAGGTCGGCGTCAGCAGATGGACCTGCCGGCCGAAGCGGTCGAACAGCTGGCGCAGGATCAGTTCGGAGCCGGCGTTGATGTGGATGAGGCGTTCCGGAACGTGGAGTTGCTCGCTGAGCAACTGGCGCAGCGGGGCCGAGTAGGGCTCGGTGTAGTAGTTGCTGTGGGCGGCTTCTGCCTGCGCCGCGGCGATGGCTTCGTCGATCGGCGGCAGCGGGTTTTCGCACAGCAACAGCTTGATGCCGTGGAAGCTGCCGCCGCCTTTTTCGTGGGTGCTGGTCATGTCGTCTCCTAATGTCCGAGTCGAAACAGGGCGATGGTGGCGATGCCCGCAAGCATCAGGGTCACCTGCAGTACGGTGGCCTTGACACCTGTGCGCTGGTGCAGCGCCGGAACCAGATCGGCTACGGCGATATAAATGAAGCTTGCTGCCGACACTGCCAGGATGAAGGGAATGGCTTCATGGACTTCGTCCAGCCAGAACCAGCCGAGCAGCACGCCGGGCAGGGTGGCGAGCGACGACAGCAGATTGTAGGAGAAGGCTTTCAGTTTCTTCAGGCCGCTTGCCAGCAGGATGGCGAAATCACCCAGCTCCTGCGGGATCTCGTGCGCGATGACGGCCAGCGCGGTCGCGATGCCCATGGGGACGGAGATGAGGAAGGCGGCGGCGATGACCACGCCGTCGACGAAATTGTGGAAGGCGTCACCTACCAGGATGAGCTTGCCGCCCTGATGGGCGTGGATTTCGCAATCGCTGTCGTGGCAATGGCGCCACAGCACCAGCTTTTCCAGCAGGAAGAATCCCACGATGCCGGCCAGCAGCGTGCCGGTGACAGCCAGCGAAGGCGCCAGTTCGAGCGCCTTGGGGATCATGCCGAGAAACGCGGCGCCGAGCAGGGTGCCGGTGGCATACGCCACCAGGCAGGGCAGCAGGCGGTTGCGGACCGGGTCGGGGAAGGCGAGCAGCAACGCGGCACCCAAGAGGGCGCCCGCGCTGCCTAGCAAGGCAAAGAAAATGGCCAGAAACATGGCGGATTATGTCTTCGATTAGTAAGCCTGCCCAATTGAATATAGGCTGGCCCGGGCACGCGTCTATGGGGCTTCGTGCTCGCACGCGTGCGTAACCCCGCCGCGGTTGCGCATATGCTCGCCGAGCTGCGCGAACTGCGCGTACAGCGCAGTTCGCAAGGCCTCGTCCGCTACCGTTCCCTCCAGTGCCAGCCGCATGCACAGCAACCACTCGTCGCGCTCCTGGGGGCCGATGGCGTAGGGAAAGTGGCGCCGTCGCAACATGGGATGCCCATGCTTTTCGATGTAGCGCTGCGGCCCACCCAGCCAGCCGGAGAGAAAATCGAACAGCTTGTTGCCGGATTCGGTCAGGTCGGCCGGGTGGATCTTGCGCGCGGCATAGGCCTCGGGCAGTTCGTCCATCAGTTCGTAGAAGCGGTCGACCAGCTGGCGGATCACGGCGTCGCCGCCGATTCGCGTATACAGGGACAGTTCAGGGTGCAGTTGTGCGTGCATGGCATCACCTCAGGAAATACTGGACATAAAAAAACACCCCCACGGCCATCCCCAGCCACGCGACGACAGGACCGAGCAGGACGCGCAGGATACGATTTCGGGGTACGAAGCCGACGCCGTGCACGAAGCCTGCCGACAGACCCCACATGATGAGCGTGAGCACGCCGTGGCCGATGGGGCTGCCGTCGTCGACGGTCAGGCCGCGCGGTAGCAGCGTGACGAGCAGCATCAGCGACAGCGCGGCCAGCAGCGAGATGCCGCGCGCCCAGCCGTTATTGAGGGCAGCGTTCATGCCCGCTTAGCTTTGCGGTAGGGCCGCAGGTACTGCCATTCGAAGAAGCGCTTGGCCCAGTGCATGAGCCGGCACGGCGGCAGGATCAGCGCGCGCTTCTCGTCGCGATAGACCAGGATGCCGCGGTCGAGGGTGTCGACGATGCAAATCAATTCGACCTTGAAGCGCGCGGCGGGCGGCTGGCCGTCGAGTGCGCGCAGCAGGTTTTCGGCGGCGGCCTTCGCCTGCAGGTCGGCGATGTGCGCCTGCTTGGGCAGCCAGTCGGGGCCGGGGTAGCTGCCGGAATCGCCCGCCACATACACCTTGTCGGCGCTGGCCACCTGACAGTGCGCGTCGGCCTTGAAGAAGCCGCCGTCGGACAGCGGCAGGCCGGCGTCTCCCGCCCAGGCCGGGCCGCTCATGCCGGGCATGAATAGGATGAGGTCGGCGGGCACGTCGCCGCCTTCGGTCCTGATCCTGTCGGCTTCGAAGCCCAGCAGCTTGTGGCCGAGATGGGTGTCGATGCCGCGCTTGGCCATCTCGCGCAGCAGGCCGGCCACCGCCTTGTCGCCGAGGCGCTTGCCCGGTTCCTTCGCGGCGTTGAAGAACACCAGTTTGAAGTGTTCGCGCCGGCCCTGTTTCCGCAACAAGGTGTCGATGCCAAACAGCAGTTCGAACATCGGGCCGCCGCGCATCGCGCCCTGTTCCTTCGGATTGGTACCGAAACCAAAAGCAATCGTGCCGCCGTCCAGTTTCGCCAACCGCTCGCGGATCGCCTCGGCGGCGGGCGCGCCTTCGCAGATCGTCAGCGCGTGCTCGATGCCGGGCAGGGCCTTGAGGAAGCGGCCGCCGCTGGCGATCAAGAGCGCGTCATTGGCGAGCGTCCCGCTGTCGGTCAGTACGGTGCGGCCGCCGTCGGCCAGCCCGGTCACGCGGCCGGCGTGGAAGGCGACAGCGTGTTCGGCGAGAAAGCCCGACACGTCGATGCGCAGATCGTCGCCGCGCCGCAGGCCGGCCGGCACCCAGATCAGGCTGGGGTAGTACATCAGCTCGGCCCGGGGGGCGGCCAGCGTGATGCGGGCGTGTTTGTCGCGCTTGCGCAGTTCGCGCACGGCGGTGAGCGCGGCGAATCCGGATCCGAGGATGACGATGTGCGGCGTGCTCATGTTGGACTCCCGTTGAAAGACGAAGAACGAATCAGCCTTGCCGCGGGTCGTCCGCGGCCTTATTGCGCGCCTCGTCGAGCGCACATTCCTTGGCGTCGCACATCATCGCACTCATCGAAGCGAGCAGCACGGCCATGGTGACCCCGAGCATCCAGGCGAAATACCACATGGTGACTCCTTTCAGTAATTGAGGCGGATCGTCACGTCGGCACCGCTTTCCGGAACCGTGATGGCGGCATCCTTGAAAGCAGGTTTTCCGCTGACCGCCGGGTTGTTCGACAGGCCCCATCCCTCCTGCGGGATCATGCCCAGGAAGCGGTTGAGTTCGCCGTTGCCGTCCTCGTCGTGATACGCCATTACGGCGTACTGGCCCGGCTTCAGGCCTACGAGCGCAAGGGTGGATTGGCCCGCTGGCAGGTGATGACGCGCACTGGCGCGCGCTTCCCTGGGAAAGCCTTCCGCGCCGCCGAACACCAGCACGGTGAGCGGGCCGCCGCCGGCCTTGGCGCCGTCGAGGGTGACGTTCAGGGTGGCAGCCTCTGCGGCCGGCAGGCACAGAAACAACGGCAAGGCAAAATAGCAGGCATTCAGCATGGCGTTCTCCTTAATAGACCGACTTGTCGTTGGCGGCGACGTATTCGGTCGTCACCTTGCCCCACATCACCTTGTAGGCCCATGCGGTGTAGAAAACGATCAGCGGCATGAAGATCACGGTGGCGCCGAGCATGAGGCCGAGCGTGAGGTGCGAGGACACCGCGTCGTAGGCGGTGAGGCTGGAGCGCGGGTCGAGCGAGGACGGCATGACGAAGGGAAACATCGACACGCCCGCGGTGCNNAGGCGAGCGACGACGACCAGAACGCGGCGCCGGCCTGATGCAGGCGCGAGAACAGGATGCTCGCGGCGAGCGCGGCGAAGGCGGCGATCGGCACCCACATCGCCCATGCGTATTGCGTGTAGTTGTGCATCCACGCGCCTGCCTGCACCTCGACCGTCTTGGCGAGCGGATCGGGCAGGGCGCCGGGATCGACCGCGCTGGTGATCACGTAACCCTCGATGCCGGTGGCGACCCAGATCCCGGCCAAAGCAAATGTCGCGATGGTGAGCACGGAGAAGATCAGGCTGGCGGTGCGCACGCGACGGTAGATGTCGCCCTCGGTACGCATCATCAGATAGTTCGCGCCTTGCGTCGTGATCATCGCCAGACTCACGACGCCGGCGAGCAGGGCGAATGGGTTGAGCAGTGCCCAGAAGCTGCCGGTGTAGGTCGACATCAGATAGTCGTTGAACTGGAAAGGCACGCCCAGCAGCAGGTTGCCGAAGGCGACGCCTAAGATGACCGGCGGCACCGCGCCGCCGATGAACAGCCCCCAGTCCCAGGTCGAGCGCCACATCGGATGCTTGATCTTGGAACGGTAGTCGAAGCCGACCGGGCGGAAGAACAGCGCCCACAAGGCCGCCATCATCGCCCAGTAGAATCCGGAAAACGCGGTCGCGTACACCAGCGGCCAGGCGGCGAAGATCGCGCCGCCGGCGGTGATGAACCAGACCTGGTTGCCGTCCCAGTGCGGGGCGACGGTGTTGATCACCGCGCGTCGCTCGAGGTCGTTGCGGCCGACGAAGGGCAGCAGCACGCCCATGCCCATGTCGTGGCCGTCCATGACCGCAAAGCCGACCAGCAGCACGCCGACCAGCAGCCACCAGACGAGTTTCAGGGTTTCGTAGTCCATGTCCGCTCCTTAAATCTGGTCAGCCACGGCACCCGCGGGCAGTGCGCCGCCGGCCCCGGTTTTATCGAGGTTGGCCTCGCCGTGGTACTTGCCGGTGCCGAGGCTCGCCGGACCCTGCCGCGCGTATTTCGTCATCAAAACCATTTCGACGATCAAGAGCACGGTGTAGAAGCCGACGAAGCCGGCGAGCGAGCCGTAGATGTTGCCGGGCGTGAGGTTCGACACCGAGATGTGGGTGGGCAGCACGCCGTAGATCGTCCACGGCTGGCGGCCATATTCGGCGACCACCCAGCCGAGCTCGGCGGCGATCCACGGCATCGGGATGAACCACAGCGCCCAGCGCAGTAGCCACTTCTTCTCGATGAAGTTGCCCTTCACCGAATAAAAGAGCGCGAAGCCGAACAGCACGAGGAAGGCGAAGCCCAGCGCGACCATCAGACGGAAGCTCCAGAACAGCGGCACCACGCGCGGGATGGTGTCGTCGACCGCCTGCTGGATCATCTGCGGCGTGGCCTGCGAGACGTCGACGGTGTATTTCTTCAGCAGCAGGCCGAAGCCGAGGTCTGCCTTGTGCGCCTCGAAGGTCGTCCGCGCTTCGGCGTCGGACGGATCGGCGCGCAGGGCTTCCAGGGCGGACACCGCGTGGATGCCCGATTCGATGCGGGTGCGGTTGTGCGCCTTGATCTCGTGGATGCCAGGGATTTCCTCGCTGATCGAGCGGGTGCCGATCAGGCCCATCACG
>DONB01000160.1 GCA_003510325.1 Thiobacillus sp.
CCCGGTCGGCGCCGTCTCCGGCGTGTTCCTCATTGGCTACGGCAGCTTCCGTTTCCTCGCCGAATTCGCCCGCGAACCCGACAGTTTTCTCGGCCTGCTGGGGCTGGGACTCTCCATGGGACAATGGCTGTCGCTGCCGATGATCGTCGCCGGCGCCGTCATGCTGCGCTGGGCAAGCGCCAGACGTGATTGAGCGTCTCTGGCGTGCGGGCGGCTGGCTCGGCGTCGCCATCACTCTCGTTGTTTCGCTGATGCCGCCGCCGCTAAACGACAGCGGCGGCCATGCCGACAAGCTCGTCCACCTGATGGGTTATGCCGTACTGATGTTGTGGTGGGCCCAGCTCGTCATCCAGCAGCGCTGGAAGCTCGCCCTTGCTGTCGTGCTGTTCGGCACGGCCATCGAAGGCCTGCAAGGCCTCACCCCCGACCGCATGCCCGACCCACTCGATGCGCTCGCCAACACGCTCGGCGTCCTGCTCGGCTGGCTCGCCGCCCGCCTCCTGCCCAACATGCCCAAGCTCCTCGCCATGCTTCCCGCATGGCATCGCTGAAGCTATAATTTGTTGTATCGGCATCGGGGGGGTAGCTCAGCTGGGAGAGCGCCGCGTTCGCAATGCGGAGGTCGGGAGTTCGATCCTCCTCCTCTCCACCAACACATCCGACAAAGCGCCTCCGGGTTTTCCGGGGGCGCTTTCTCTTTATCCGCCATCTTCAGGCCAGCTCCACCCACACCGGCTGATGATCCGATGCCTCGGTGGCGGCATCAATGCCGTGCACCTTTAGGCGATTCGCCAGCATCTCGGTGATAAAGACGAAGTCGAAGCATTCGGGCCGGTCGACAAAATCGACTTTGTGGATGCCGACGGTAGGGACATGCGGTTCGCCGGGATGCAGTACGTCCCAGGCATCGCGAAAGCCGGGTTCGCCGCTTGTAAACGGCGCAAGGATGCGCGCGCGCTCCGGCGCGGTGGCAGGAAAGTTCATGTCGCCGCACAAGAGCGCCTGCGCAGGCCGGGGGAACACCTCGAAGGAGCCGCCCACTTCTTCAGCCGACAGCGAGCGCGTTGACATGGCGCACGCTTCAGCGTGCAGACGGCGGATGGCGTCGATCTGGCTCTCACGCTGGCGTTGCGAGTAATATTCCAGATGGGAGGTCATCACCCGCAGCGGGCCAATGTCGGCCATCACCACGGCTTCCACCAGCACCCGCTGCATGCTGGGTACATCGAGTTCGGCCGGCCAGGGCAGCAGATGCCGCCACACCTGGCCGACCGGCAAACGGGAAAAGATGGCATTGCCGAACCGGCTGCGGCCGTCGCGGCCATCGGGCACGTCGGTCGCTGCGCCGTAGATCGCGGTGTAGCCGGGCAGGCCGGCGGACAGTTCGGCGACCTGATCCTCGCCGCGACTGCCGGGCAGGCCGGGGAAGTTGACCGCGACTTCCTGCAGACAGATGACGTCGAAATCGCCCAGTTGGTGAATGGTCCGCAGGATGCGCGCATGATCGACCCGACCGTCCATGCCGCGCCCCCATTGGATGTTCCAGCTCAGCAGCTTCATGTCGAGTCACCCTCCCTCCTTCAGCATAGGAAGGAATTTTCCGGGTTGGCGACCCTCTCATTGAGTGTGGCTGCCCGCCGTAAACCCTTGCCCCGGCAAGGCCTTGCCGGGGNNCATTGCCGCATGCGGCTTGAGGGATTAAAATGCCGCACTTTTCGCTTGAATTTTTTGCGGCTTGCCCCATGGGCAGGCCGCTGTTGCCTGAGCATACGGAACCATGGAACGACAAAGCTGGCTGGACGGGACGCTGTATTCGCCCGATTTCGAACAGGATAGCTGCGGCTTCGGCCTGATTGCGCAGATCGACAATCAGCCCAGCCACACGCTGGTGCAGAACGCGATCGGCTCGCTGGCGTGCATGACGCACCGCGGCGCGATCGCCGCCGAAGGCTTGTCGGGCGACGGCTGCGGCCTGCTGTTCAAAAAACCGGATGCGTTCCTGCGCGCGGTGGCGGGCGAAGCGGGCTTTGCGCTGGGCGAGCTGTATGCCGCCGGCTTGCTGTTCCTGTCGCGCGACGCGGCGCCGCAGGCGCATGCCCGTGCCACGCTGAAAACCGAACTCGAGGCGCAGGGCCTGACGGTCGCCGGCTTCCGCGGGGTGCCGACCGATGCTTCCGTGTGCGGCGAATCGGCGCTGGAGTCCCTGCCGCATATCGAACAGGTGTTCGTCAACGCGCCGGCCGGCACGAGCGAGGACGACTTCGAGCGCAAGCTCTACATCGCGCGCCGCCTGGCCGAAAAGGCGCTCGAGCCGACCGACCCGGTGTTCTACCTGCCGACGCTGTCGTGCCGCGTGATCAGCTACAAGGGCCTGGTGATGCCGGACAATCTGCCGGTGTTCTACCCTGATCTCCACGACGCGCGCTTCGCGTCGAGCCTGGTGGTGTTCCACCAGCGCTTCTCCACCAACACCTGGCCGCAGTGGCGGCTGGCGCAGCCGTTCCGCTATCTGGCGCACAACGGCGAAATTAACACGGTGCAGGGCAACCGCAACTGGAGCCGCGCCCGCGAGCAGAAGTTCGTCACTCCCCTGATCCCCAACATGGACGACATCCGTCCCATCGTCGGCACCCAGGGCTCGGACTCGATGAGCCTCGACAACATGGTCGAAGGCCTGGTGATGGGCGGTGCGGGTCTGTTCCGCGCGCTGCGTCTGGTGATTCCGCCGGCGTGGCAGAACGTCGAATCGATGGACGCCGATATTCGCGCCTTCTACGAATACAACTCGATGCACATGGAACCGTGGGACGGTCCTGCCGGCATCGTGCTGACCGACGGCCGCTACGCCGCCTGCACGCTCGATCGCAATGGCCTGCGCCCGGCGCGCTGGGTGCTGACCAAGGACCGCATCCTCACCATCGCGTCCGAAGTCGGCGTGTGGCAGATCGACCCGGCCAACGTCGACCGCAAGGGTCGCGTCAAGCCCGGCCAGATGATCGCCGCCGACCTCGAGACCGGCCGCCTGCTGATGCCGGAAGATATCGACAATGAGTTGAAGGGCGCGCAGCCCTACCGCGAATGGCTGAAGGCCAGCGCCGTCAAGCTCGACCTGTCGATCAACCAGGACGCCGATCTGCCGGTGATGGATGCGGCCAGCCTGCTGACCCACCAGAAGCTGTTCAACGTCAGCTTCGAGGAACGCGACCAGATCATCCGCGTGCTGGCCGAGGATGGCGCCGAGGCGATCGGCTCGATGGGCGACGACACGCNNTGTTCGCGCAGGTGACCAACCCGCCGATCGACCCGATCCGCGAGGCGATCGTGATGTCGCTCAACACCAGCTTCGGTCGCGAGCGCAATTTGTTCAACGAGACGCCCGAGCATGCGCACCGGGTGGAAGTGCACACCCCGCTGCTGTCGAAGGAGGCCTTCGACAAGCTGATGAACCTGAACGACCCGGCCTTTGCCGCGACGACGCTCGACCTGCACTACGACCCGGCCGCCACCTCGCTGGAAGCCGCAATCCAGGCTCTGACCGCGCGCGCGGTCGACGCGGTGAAATCGGGCAAAGTGATCCTGGTCCTGTCCGACCGCAACCTGGCGAAGGACCGCCTGCCGATCCACGCACTGTTCGCCACCGGCGCCGTTCACCATGCGCTGATCGCCGCCGGCCTGCGCTGCAACGCCAACATCGTGGTGAAAACCGGCACCGTGCGCGACCCGCACCACTACGCCTGCCTGATCGGCTACGGCGCGACCGCGGTGTATCCGTACCTCGCCTACCAGGTGATCGGCGAGTTCGTGAAGACCGGCGAGATCAAGCCCAACCTCGACAAGGCGCTGTCCAACTTCCGCAAGGGCATGGACAAGGGCCTGTACAAGGTGCTCTCCAAGATGGGCATTTCTCTGGTGGCGAGCTACCGCGGCGCCCAACTGTTCGAAGGCGTGGGTCTGCACGAAAGCGTGGTCGATCTGTGCCTGAAGGGCACGGTGTCGCGCATTTCCGGCGCCAACTTCGACGATTTCGAATCCGACCAGAAAGCCTTGCATCGCGTCGCGTTCAACCCGCTGCGCCCGCTGTCGGCCGGCGGCCTGCTGAAGTTCATGTTCGGCGAGGAATTCCACGCCTACAACCCAGACGTCGTGCAACAGCTGCAGAAGGCGGTGAAGACCGGCGACTATGCCGAATTCAAGAAGTATTCCGCGATCGTCGACACCCGCCCGGTGGCGATGCTGCGCGACCTGATGAAGCTGAAGGGCAACGCCACGCCGATTCCGCTGGAGGAAGTCGAGCCGCTGGAAAGCATCCTGAAGCGCTTCGACTCCGCCGGCATGTCGTTAGGCGCCTTGTCGCCGGAAGCGCACGAGGCGCTCGCCGAAGGCATGAACCGCATCGGCGGCCGCTCCAACTCGGGCGAAGGCGGCGAGGATCCGAAGCGCTACGGCACGGTGAAGACGTCCAAGATCAAGCAGATCGCTTCCGGCCGCTTCGGCGTCACCGCGACCTATCTGGTCAACGCCGAAGTGCTGCAGATCAAGATCGCGCAGGGCGCCAAGCCCGGCGAGGGCGGCCAGCTGCCGGGCGACAAGGTGTCGCCGATGATCGCCAGCCTGCGCCACTGCAAGCCCGGCACGCCGCTGATTTCGCCGCCGCCGCACCACGACATCTATTCGATCGAGGATCTGGCGCAGCTGATCTATGACCTCAAGCAGGTCAACCCCGACGCGCTGGTGTCGGTGAAGCTGGTCGCCGAACCCGGCGTCGGCACGATCGCGGCCGGCGTGGCCAAGGCCTATGCCGACCTGATCACGATTTCCGGCTACGACGGTGGCACCGGGGCCTCCCCGCTGGCCAGCGTGAAATACGCCGGCTCGCCGTGGGAGCTCGGTTTGAGCGAGGCGCAGCAGGTGCTGCGCGCCAACGGCCTGCGCGGACGCGTTCGCGTGCAGACCGACGGCGGCCTGAAGACCGGCCTCGACGTCGTCAAGGCAGCGATCCTCGGCGCGGAATCCTTCGGCTTCGGCACCGGCCCGATGGTCGCGCTGGGCTGCAAGTACCTGCGCATCTGTCATTTGAACAACTGCGCCACCGGCGTGGCGACGCAGAACGAGAAGCTGCGGAAGGACCACTTCATCGGCCTGCCCGACATGGTGGTCAACTACTTCAAGTTCGTCGCCGAGGAAACGCGCGAACTGATGGCCTCGTTGGGCATCAGGAAGCTGACCGACCTGATCGGCCGCACCGACCTGCTGGATCTGTCGGCCGGCGACACGCCGCGCCAGGGCCGGCTGAAGCTCGACGTGCTGCTCTCGCAGGGCGACATCCCGGCCGACGCGCCGCGCTTCTCGCAGCAGGAGCGCAACCCCTCGTTCGACAAGGGCGAGCTGGCCGAGCAGATGGTGGCCGACGCGATCGGTGCGATCAAGGCTGGCGCCCCGATCCAGCTCGCCTATCAAGTGCGCAACGTCAACCGCTCGATCGGCGCCCGCCTGTCGGGCGAGATCGCCAAGGCCCACGGCGGCCGCGGCCTGCCGGACGACACCATTCGTATTGGCCTGACCGGCTCGGCCGGCCAGAGCCTGGGCGTGTGGAACCACAAGGGCCTGACGATCACGCTGGAAGGCGACGCCAACGACTACGTCGGCAAGGGCATGGGCGGCGGCCGCCTGGTGATCTTCCCGCCGCGCGCCGCTACCTTCGATGCGCACCGCAACACGCTGATCGGCAACACCTGCCTGTACGGCGCGACCGGCGGCGAACTCTACGCCGCGGGCATGGGCGGCGAGCGCTTCGGCGTGCGCAACTCCGGCGCGCTGGCGGTGGTGGAAGGCATCGGCGACCACGGCTGCGAATACATGACCGGCGGCACCGT
>DONB01000168.1 GCA_003510325.1 Thiobacillus sp.
CAAGGTCTACGAAGGCCCGGTCATCAAGCTGCTGGACTTCGGCGCAATCGTCAACGTGCTGCCGGGCCGCGACGGTCTGCTGCACATCTCGCAGATCGCCCACGAGCGCGTCAACACCATCGGCGACTACCTGAAGGAAGGCCAGGTCGTGAAGGTAAAGATCCTCGAAGCCGACGAGAAAGGCCGCCTGCGCCTGTCGATGAAGGCCCTGATCGAAGCCCCTGCGCCNNGTTTTTTATTGGCTCACGAATTGACTCACGAAACGCCTGGTCAAACCGCCTCGCCTAGGAATGACTGCCACCAGCGTTTGCGCTGTCCGGTGACCACGCCGCGCATTTCAAGCTCGCGCGGCGGCGTCTTGCTCATCAGCCAGCCCGGCACCACCGAGGACTTCATCGAACTGGAACCGCACGAACTGCCGAGATGATTGGGGTCGTAGATCTTGATGAAGTTGGGCGCATCGAGGTTGTCCGCGTAGACGATCGCGCAGTAATCCTCGTGATGCTCGCGCCGCAGCAATTCGTCCAGCTCGCGCATGAACTGCTGCACCTTGTCGGCGGAGGAGGCCTCCTCAGGCACGTCCTGCCCNNACTGCCAGAACGTGGTCAGCTGATCCCAGCGCATCACGCTGTATAGCAGGCCGTTGTAGTAACGGTCGAATTCGTCGGGCTGATTCGAACTGCTCTGGGCCATGGCGTTCTCCGGTTATCTATGTGGCAATCTGACGTGCCATCTTTAATTGGGCGGACCTGAATGCCGCTTGTAATTGGCGACCTGACGTGCCAACTATCTATTTGACGACCTGACGTGCCAAGCTTTATTTGGCGACCTGACGTTCGCGGATTTCCTCGAGCGTCTTGCAGTCGATGCACAGCGTCGCCGTCGGGCGCGCCTGAAGGCGATCCAGCCCGATCTCGCTACCGCAGGATTCGCAGTAACCGTAATCGTCGCTGTCGATCTTGGNNCGTGGCGCGGTCGTTGGGGTCGGCGAAAACCGTCTGTTCGTCCTGCATCGAATGCAGCGTGGTATCGATGTCCTGCGACAATTCGGCTTTCCAAGCCTCGAGCATTTTGCGAAAATGCGCGAGCTGTTTTGCGTTCATGTATTCTTCGCCTTTTTTTGCCTTGTACGGCTCAAAGCGCATCAAAGTTTCAGCCATCTCGTTCTCTTTGAAAATATTGGTGTATTCCGGGCAAAACCCAACCCGACTTAATATCAGAATCGCTCAAGCGCCGCAACCCAAATGACACTCAACGCCCTGCTCTTCGACGTGGACGGCACCCTGGCCGACACCGAACGTGACGGCCACCGTCCCGCCTTCAATCAAGCCTTCAAGGATGCCGGCCTCGACTGGCACTGGGATGTCGCCCTGTACGGCAAGCTGCTCGCCGTCACCGG
Organism: Thiobacillus sp.; assembly: GCA_003510325.1. Classification (GTDB taxonomy): domain Bacteria; phylum Pseudomonadota; class Gammaproteobacteria; order Burkholderiales; family Thiobacillaceae; genus Thiobacillus. Next base: position 1,400 of record DONB01000168.1, read on the forward strand.
CGGCAAGGAGCGCATGAAGCACTATATCGACCACTTTCGGCCGGACTATAGGAAACCGGACGACTTCGACGAGCTGGTGGCCGAACTGCACAAGGCCAAGACTCGCCATTACAGCGCATTGGCCGCCCAGGGCGGCATTCCGATGCGCCCCGGCGTCAAGCGGCTGCTGGCCGAGGCACGCGCCGCCGGCCTGCGCCTGGCGATCGCCACCACCACCACCCCGGAAAACGTCACCGTGCTGCTGGAACACAGTCTGGGGCCGGGCACACAGGACTGGTTCGAAGTGATCGCCGCAGGCGACATCGTGCCGGCGAAGAAACCCGCGCCCGACATCTATGTCTACGCACTGGAAAAAATGGGGCTCACTGCGGCGAATTGCCTGGCATTCGAGGATTCCGAGAATGGCTTGCGCGCCAGCCTCGGCGCCGGTCTGAAGACGCTGGTGACGATCAACGACTACACGCTGGATCACGACTTCACCGGCGCTGCCGTCGTGCTATCCGATCTCGGCGACCCCGGCGCGCCAAACCGCGTGCTGGCCGGCCCAGATCTTGGTCAGCCGTTCGTCGACGTAGCCTATCTCAGGGCGCTGCACGCGAACTGAATTTATCCGCTAAAGAAGGACAGGTTTTCTTCGCGTCCTTCGCGGATAAAAGCCGTTCAGGGGTTGTGCATCAGCGCAGCTTCGAGCGTGTTTTCCAGCAAGGTCGCCACGGTCATCGGCCCCACGCCGCCCGGAACCGGGGTGATCCAGCTGGCGCGTTCCGCTGCGGGCTCGAAATCGACGTCGCCGACCAGCTTGCCGTCGGGCAGGCGGTTGATGCCCACATCGATCACGATCGCACCTTCGCGCACCCAGTCGCCCGGAATCATGCGCGGCTTGCCCACTCCCACCACCAGGATTTCGGCGGCGCGTACGAAACTTTCCAGATCGCGCGTCGCACTGTGACACACGGTGATGGTGCAGCCTGCCAATAGAAGTTCGAGGCTCATCGGGCGTCCGACGATGTTGGACGCCCCCACCATCACCGCATTCTTGCCGCGCAGCTCTTCGTTGGTCGCACGCAGCAGCGTCATGATGCCGCGCGGGGTGGAGGGCCGCAGCGTCGGCATCTTCACCGCCAGGCGGCCGATGTTATAGGGGTGGAAGCCGTCGACGTCCTTGTCCGGGCGGATGCGCTCGATCACCGTCTCGGCATCGATGTGCGGGGGCAGCGGCAGCTGCACCAGGATGCCGTCGATGGCGCCGTCGGCATTGAGCGTGTCGATCAGCGCCAGCAGTTCGTCCTGCGTGGTGGTCGCCGGCAGGTCGTGCGACACGCTGGTGACGCCGGCACGCTCGCAGGCGCGCTTCTTGTTGCGAACATAAACCGCGGAAGCGGGATCGCTGCCGACCAGGATCACCGCCAAGCCTGGACGACGCTTGCCTTGCACCTCGCGCTCCGCCACCTTGTCGTGGACCACTGCGAGGATCGTGTCGGCCATGGCCTTGCCGTCGAGGATACGTGCGCTCATCAAGACAACCCTGAAGCAAAAGGGTGATTTTCCCGGAACGCCCGATCCGACTCAAGCGAAAATTGACCCCGCCGACTCGCCAAGGTATAGTCTCGCCTCTCCGAAATGCGCCCGCCAGCATCTGGGCGCGATAGGATTTCGGGGTGTAGCGCAGCCCGGTAGCGCGCCTGCTTTGGGAGCAGGATGTCGCAGGTTCGAATCCTGTCTCCCCGACCATCTCGGAAAATCGCTAATGAAAATCGCGCGATCCCGGCAATATCCGCACGTTGCGCGGATGGCCATGGCTGCGGATCCGCGACATCACCGGGTGGACAGCCTTGTCGCCCGGTCCCGCTTCGATAAGCGTGGCATGATCCTCTGACAGCCGATCGAGTTCGGCGGTACGGTCCACGATACGATCGGCCATCAGATGCAACACATCGACCGGCCCTTCCCGCACCCGCTGCACCACCCCATGCGCCTCCATCAGCCGCGCGGCCATCAGCGGCAGGCGATAGCGGTCCAGCATTCTGGACCAGAGCAGGATGTTGACGATACCCGTCTCATCTTCCAGCGTAGCGAAGATCGCATTGCCCTTGCCGGGCCGCTGCCGCACCAGCACCACACCCGCAACTTTGGCCCGCGCGCCATTCTTGACGCTGCTGACCTGCTCGCTGGTCAACAGGCCTTCGGCCGCGAAAACCGGGCGCAGGAAGGTCATGGGATGCTGTTTGAGCGACAGGCGGGTCAGCTGATAATCCGCCGCCACCGCTTCGGACAGGGGCATGGGCGGCAGGGCGGCATCGGCTTCTTCCCCCAGTTCGCGCGCGCGGGCAGCGGCGAACAGCGGCAATTCGCCCGCTGGCAGCCTTCGCACGTCCCAAGCCGCATCGCGCCGTTCGCGCCCGATCGAGCGGCAGGCATCGGCATCGGCCAGCAAATGCAGCGCGCGGGCAGGCAGGCGTATCCGCCGCCCCAGTTCCTCGATCGTGGCGAAGGGACCGGACGCCGCACGATCGGCCGCAATCGCTTCCCCCCACGCCTCACGGAAGCCGTCAATCTGGCGAAAGCCCAGCCGCAACGCGAACGCCCCATCCTTGCGGTGGCGCGGCACGATGTCACCCCAGCGGCGATTGGCCGGGGTCCAGCGCTTGCGCGCATCGGGATCGTCCGCCGCAATCGGCTCCAACCCATTGTCCCAGCCGCTGGCATTGACGTCGATACCCCGCACGATAACGCCATGTTCGATCGCGTCGCGCACGATCTGCGCCGGGGCGTAGAAGCCCATTGGCTGCGCATTGAGCAAGGCGGCGGCGAACACGGCAGGCTGATAGCATTTCAGCCAGGCCGACACATAGACCAGCCGGGCAAAGGATATGGCGTGGCTTTCGGGAAAACCATAGCTGCCAAACCCCTTGATCTGGTCATAGCAGCGCTGGGCAAAGGCGCGTTCATAACCACGCGCCACCATGCCGCCGATCATCTTCTCCTCAAATTCGCCGATCGTCCCGACATTGCGGAAGGTCGCCATCGCCCGGCGCAGCTTGTTCGCCTCCCCCGACGTGAAATTGGCGGCGGTGATCGCCAGCTTCATCGCCTGCTCCTGAAACAGCGGGACGCCGAACGTCTTGCCCAATAGCTGCCGCAATTCGTCGGCCGGGCCATGGTCGGGCGCAGGTGCCGGATAGTCGATCTTCTCTTCGCCGCAACGCCGTCGCAAAT
>DONB01000110.1:0-10350 GCA_003510325.1 Thiobacillus sp.
GAAGGCGATGCCGTCGATCACGCTGATGATGTCGCCGATCTTCCGGCTCGATTCGCTGATGCCGCGCATGGTGTCGACCACCTGCGCCACCACCTCGCCGCCTTGCTCGGCCACGCTGGCGGCGCTTTTCGCCAGCTGGTTCGCCTGCTGCGCGTTGTCGNNTGCATGTTCGTGGCAGCCATCTCGGCACGCCCGCTCAGGTCCAGGCTGCCCTGGGCGATCTCGGCGCTGGCCGTGGCGACTGACTCCGCCCCTTGCCGCACCTGGCTTACCACGCGCGTCAATGCGTCCTGCATCTCGGCAAGCGACGCCAGCAGCGGGCTGAATTCGTCGTTCGCCTCATCGCGGACAGCCATGGTCAGGTCGCCGTCGCGAACCCGATTGGCCACTTCCCTGGAAATCGCCACCCGGCGCTGGAGCACCCGGGCGATCGTCCAGGAGAAGACCAGCAGTCCGGCCGCCACCGCCATCACGAGCGATACGATCTGGATGCGCGTGCTGTCCGTGCCGTGCTTGATGGTGGCGAGTTCCTGTTCAAGCTGCGTGCCCTGGTATTGCTTCTCGGCGGCAAGCACCTCGAGCAGCTGGTTGCGGACCGGAATGGTCCGCGATACCAGCATGTCGAAAGCGGCGTCCTTGCTGCCTGCCTCGATCAGCTTGATGTTCTCGTCGCCGACGGCCCAGAAGGCTTCTACCAGGGGCGGGATCCTGCTGAACGTTTCGCGCTCGGCATCGGTGAGGATGTCCGCCTCGAATTCCTTGAGCGCATCCTCGATCAGCCCGGCTTTCACGGCGATATCGGCGAGCGTCGTCCTGAGTTCCTCATCCGTGCGGGCCAGGATCGCATGCCGGATCTGCAGCGACACCCGGGTGATGTTGAGTTCGACCGCGGCGATTCGCATCAGCTGGGGCGTGCGCACCGTGGCGACACGATCAGCCAGCGAGGCATCTTCCTTTAGGGCTACCCAGCCCGAAATCGCCACGATGGCCAGTGCGGCGATCAAGACGAACGAAACGAGATAAAGACGTTTGGCAATGCTGAAATTGAAAAAGCGGTTCATGTTGTCGTCCCATGGTCAATTCGCTGTGCCCGTTGATGTTGCATGCCAGGGCCGCCCGGGCTGAACTGACGGCCTCGCGCCCGGCCAGAAGAAACCTCGCCTGGTCACTGGTAAATCGGTTGTCTATGACATAACTTAAACAAATTACCAAAAAAATCGAAAATATATAAATAATGGATGAACAGAAAGTTGTTGGCCTCGCCAAAACTCATGCTTTTCAGTCGTGATATCGCGGGTGCGTGTGAATGGTTTTTGCCGAAGAACGCGCCTAGCCCATGCTGCGGCTGTTGGCAGTCAAACCGAGGTAAAGGGGGTGAGGGCCGTTGTCGACGCAACGCCCAGGACAGCATCCCGAAGAGCGGATGCTATGAAAATGAAAAGGCAGTGTAAGGTGCGCGGAGTCGGGCGCAGCAGTTTTGTCCACTCATCCGCACTGGGCTTGTGGAAGGTGGCGCAGAGCGGGATCACCGCGCGGGACGACTTGATTCTGGTCGAAGTGATGGTCGAGACCTTCGACCGGGCGTACTGCTCTGCCTAGCGGAAGGAGCGGGAGCAAACCTTCCGCCAGAACGAGATTTTGGTGCGAGCGCGTTTGAGCGCGGGATATTCCTTGCCTAGGGAGCAAGGGCCCGCGGGCCCTCCTGGCTCATCGGGATTTTCAGGCAAGCCATTAAACGGCGTTGCTGGAGCATGGCCGCTTAGGCCCGGGCTATTGCGACGTTTCCGGAACGAACCGGGCGCCCGGCGCCATGCCCATGCTGTTTGAGACGGCCTGCATCGCGGCGATCGGCAAAACACGACGCCTTGCGCTGTCGATGGACATCTGGATCATCGCCTGTGCGTGCACGACAAATCGCGTCAACGCCTCGCATTTATCGCGACACGCACAGCTTCGATCATCGATCAGTCGCGATACCGTCACCGCGAGCGCGTCGCAGGCATTCATCAAACGCTCCAACCCCGCCACGCTGGCGCACTCCCGCAAGCGTATCAGTGCCAGGGCGTAGATCGTAATCGCCTCGTGGGTCAGGGTGTCANNTTCAGAAACGATTTTACCCATGTCGTCCAAAGCACGCCTCGCCCCGGCCACCCAATCTTCGGTTGTATCGAGGCTCGGTCCGCTCTTCATTTTGTGTACGCGTGCGGCGCCGATCCGGCGCTCTGAAACCCGATATTGCATAGTGCTCATGGCTTCTTTTCCTTTTAAATCATCCAGCTGCCCGGCCTTTTGCCGGTTGTCCTATTACGACGGGACACGGTTGATCTTTAACGAATGTACCAATATAGACTGGCCTATTCGTACTACCAAGAAATGACGCGCTTGCGGATCGTGGATCGTTCTTCGCCCTCGAAAGGCGATCCCACAGGGCTGTCACGTTCCAACAAAAATAAGCGGGGCATTTCCCTGTCATGCAGGAATCTTCTGTACATAACGTCGGTGTTGACGGAGTTGGGTCGTAGCTGCGATCGCAGTAATGCCAGGGGTGCTCAAGCAATTTCCCGCTCCAGGGACGGTCCTGCCCAGCAGCGTAAGCAGTAATCTGTCGCGACATTTTCAGGCCGTCCTCGAAGATGCCGATCTGGCGTTGAGTAAACGCGTGGCCGTAGATATTGAGATTCGCTTTGTCATTGAGCCGAAACGGGCGCGAATCGAAATGGATCGAGCCGGCCGATACCCATACGTCGCAGTGAAACATCGTCGGCTGGTATTCAAATATCTCGGCGCCGGCCTCGAGCAGTTCACCCAAGCGGGCCCGCGATGCGCGGCGCGGCGCACCAATTCCGAATCGGTACGCGTGCCGAGAGAGAATCCCGACCCGCACACCACGCTGCAGCGTGCGCACGATGGTCTGAACCGACAGGTCGTCGGGAACGAAATAGGCGTTCGCGAGATAGACCGTTCTGCGTACCGAGGCAATCGACAGCACCTACATGCGCACGCTTTCGCTGCCCTCCGACGCTGGGCTTTTGAAACCTACGCCATCGAGCATGGCGCCTTCTGATGATTCATCCGCGTTCCAGGCCCAGTTCCTCGTCTGTCGCACTGTGTTCGTACTTGGCCCTTGGCGGCCAGGGGCGGACACGCCAGTCAGGCTCGAAGGCAAATGACGACAGCTTGCGGCCTGGCAGCAGCGCGCCGTTGCCCGCCCCCCTGGAATAGTCGTAATAGAGCTTGACCACTTCTTCCTTCGTCACCTGCTGCGCAGCCGGATGGACAATGCAGGCATCCACCCACTCGCGCACGCGCGCGTAGCGCGGGTCGTCGGGCAGTTCGAAGTTTTCGTAGTACTCCAGAAACCAGAAGCGCTGGAAGAAGGGCGTGAACACCGTCTCCGCCCAGCCGAATTCCTCGAACAGAAACGGGCCGGCCGGCGCATGCGTCAACAGAAAATCGTTCAGCTGCGCATACTGGTTCAGCATGCCTTCACGCATGGATTCGCGTCGTGCCGGATCCTGGTTCATCAGCCACGCGTAGCCCTGGCTGAAAAACTCGCCGTCCATCCGCGTCAGCATGTTCTCCACCGCGCGCTGGTAGGGGTCGTGTCGGGCGACCGGCCGTTCCGGATAGATGTCCTCGAGGTACTGCAGGATCACCAGGCTTTCCTTGATGATGTGACCGTCGGCGGTTTCCAGCACCGGCAGCGCCGTCGTACCGCGCGTCCTGGCCAGCAGCCAGTCAGGCCGCGGCCGGGTGATGTCGATCACCTGAAAGTCGACCTCCTCGCGCCGGCCTTTCAGCGTCAGCAGGATCTCCAGCCGCTGGCAGAACGGGCAGACGGGAATGTGATAGAGGGTCGGCTGGGTCATGGCTGCGGCGAGGTGAACGCGTCCTGGTGGGGGGAGTCAAGACGATAGCGCAATGCAGCCGTCCTGGTGCGCATTCCGGGCAGAAAGGTCGTGGCAGTACGAGCCGGGTTCTCCGATTGCCGGAGCCTGGCCCTTGATTCATATCGCCTGGGTCTGGCTCCGGCCCAGGCCCTTCGACTTGTAGAGCGCCTGGTCCGCCCGGGTCAGCAAATATTTCAGGCTGTCGTCCTGGTCCTGCCATTCCGACACGCCGATGCTGACTGACCACGCAAGAGGCTGGCCTTCCTTGCCGGCCTCATGAAGGCGATTCGCCACGAGCTCGGCATGGCCACGATCCGTATACGGCAGGATGGCCATGAACTCGTCGCCGCCGAAACGGGTGAGCTGATCGGTTTCGCGGAGCGAAGCGCGTGTTCTCTTCGAGAAATCCACCAGCACCTTGTCGCCCTCGAGGTGGCCGTGGGTGTTGTTGATATCCCCGAAGTTGTCCAGGTCGATCAGCATGATCGACAGCTTGTTTCTGTAGCGTTTGGCACGGGCGATCTCCCGGTCGAGTTCCTCGATCGCCGCTTTCTTGTTGAGGCATTGCGTCAGGCCGTCGTGGCGGCTGGAGAATTCCAGATCCTTGCGCAATCTTTCGGAAGCCAGCATGACGAAGCTGATCGTCCCGAGCGGCAGCATGATGGAGGGGAGGGCGATGAAGAAAATGTTCGCGGTCGAGGCGTCGAACACCCCCGTGGGCTGATCGTAGCCGAGAATCAGGCCGCTCAGGCGGGCGACCCTGGACGTGATCAGCACCGCGAGCGAAAAGACCAGGATGCTGCGCCCTGCCGTCCTGGGCAGCTCCCGCAGAACGAGAATCAGATGATTCAGGATCACCAGCAGGGTGAACAGGCTCAGGGTTGCGACGCGCATCCCGACATGCGGCTGCACGTAGGTGAACCACGCGAACAGCGCAACGTACGAAAGAACGAACAGGAACAGCAGCGTTCGGCTGAACGTCGATTTCGTGCCCGCGAATTTCCGGGTGCCGTGGTTCATCAGCATGAAGCCGACCAGCAGCATCAGATTGGCCAGAACAATGCTGAGCAGATCCGGAATGATGTCCCGGGCGATGAAGAACGGAAGGCTGAGTGCGGTGACAAGCACGGCCAGGCCCCATTCTTTCAGGCCGCGAATGTTTTTCGGATAGGTTTTCGCAATGATCAGCAGCACCACGCTCATGGCCAGCGCCATGACGCACGAGGTGATCATGATGATTAACGGGGTCGGCATCGTTATAAGGTGTTTGTTTTCTGCTGGCCTGATTGCCGCGTGGGCTCAGGCGTGAGCCGGCCGGATGGTTGCCCAAACAGCCAGGCCGATCTGTCTTCAATTGCCGCCAGCCAGTCCTGGCAGCACTCCCGGCGAGCATTCTAGCGTGGTCCTTCAGGCTTCCCCATGTTTTCGAACGATCGACCAGCGCGCCAGCTTGTCCTCGAACCTCATCGAGGCATGCGCAGGACTGGTGGACGGAAGCGTTTCGCAGCGGATGGAACGCATGTCGCCGGGCAGGCCGGGAAGCACGGTTCGACGATAGAGCTCCGCGGCCTTCGATCCGTTGAAGACGATGAGACGGATCTGCGGGTGGGACGCGATGAACCCGGCGAAATCGTTGGGCACCACGCTCTCAGCGCGGATCGCTGCGTCAAGGCTGCCGGGACGGTGGGCGGCGGCGCACACGTCCCACAGTGCCACCCCGTTCTCGACCAGGCGCCGGACGCGTTCGTCGTAGGGCCGCTCGGAGCCCGCGTCGAAGAGCCGACCCATGATGGCCCAGAATGCATTGCGCGGCTGGGCGTAATACTGCTGTTGCCGCAGCGAGGTCTGCCCCGGCAGGCTGCCGAGAATCAGGACCCGGGCGTGCGCGTCGGCGATGGGCGGGAAACCGTTCGAAACCACGTGCGCGCCTCGCAGAGCCTAGGGCTTCACGCCCATCAGAGCGGCCACTGCCGGCTACGCGCCTGCGCGTCGTGCGGTCATCAGGAACACCGGGTAGTCCTGCGTCCCCGACTCGCGTTCCTTGGCAATGCTGAACACCGTCTGAAACCGGATGTCGGCGAACCCCGCCTGCGCGGCGCGCCGGCTCAGGTCGGCGCGGTCGAAGCCGTGATGCACGTCGACCTCCGGACCGTGAAACGAGCCGTCTTCCTGGTCCAGGTCGGCGATGCACAGATGACCGCCGGGTTGCAGCAGCTCATGGAAGATGCGCAGGATCGCGTCGGTGTCCGGTACGTGGTGCAGCGTCATCGCGGTGACGATCAGGTCGAAGCGCTGCGCCGGCGCCGGATCGGCCAGCAGGTCGAGCTTCAGCGTCGTCATGTTGCCCACGTCCTGGGCGGCGATTTTCTCGTTCACCACCTCNNGCCGAGCTCGTCCTTCAGCGGAAACGACAGCAGGCCCGTACCGCAGCCGTAATCGAGGGCGTTCATGCCGCGATTCAGCGGCACGGCCTTGCGGACGGCGTCCGCGATCTTCAGCCCGCGTTCGCGGAACACCGGGTTGTCGTCCCATTGGCGGGCTTTGCTGTCGAAGTGGGCGGCGTCGAGCTGGGTGGGTTGGGTATTCGTCATGACGATGCTTGAGCATGGCGCCCGAAGGCGTTGAGGTTGATCGGAGACAAGGCCGGGCCCGATACGCGAAGATACGCGATCGGACGCGCGACCAGAATATCGTATTTGCGGTTGATATCCGGATCCTGGGTGTCGGCGTCCTCAGGTTTCGGCGATCGGCCGGAACATGCGCCGGTACTGGCTGGGCGACAGGCCGGTACGGCGCTTGAACAGTCGGCGGAAGAACGACGCGTCCTCGTAGCCTGCCTCGGCGCTGATTTCATCCACCGGCAGCGCGCCGCTCTCCAGCAGCCCCTTCGCAAATTCGATGCGTTCGTTCTGCAGGCGCTCGATCAGCGTCGTTCCGGTGGCCTGCTTGAAGCGTCGCTTCAAGGTCCGTTCCGGAATTCCGGAACGCCGTACCGCCTGTTCCAGCGCGTCATGCTCGCGGAAGTGCTCGCCGAGCCAGTCCTCGCAGGCCCGCACCACCGCGTCGGCGTGCGGGTCGCGCCGCACCAGCGCCGCATACGGCAGCTGGCCCNNTGGCGATGCGCATCGCCTCGCCGGGGCTCGCATGACGCGCAATGATGTGCAGCGCCAGGTCGTGCCACGAGGTGGTGCCGCCCGCGGTGACGATCCGGCCCGCAGGATCGGCAAAGGCGAGGTTGGGATCCGGACGGAAGCGCACATTGGGGTATTGCCTCCGGAACAGCGCCTCGTAGCCCCAGTGCGAGGTGGCGTCGCAGCCGTCGAGCAGGCCGGTTTCCGCGAGCATCACCGCGCCCGAGCATGCCGAATACAGCGTCGCGCCGCTGCGGTAACGGCGCCGGACCCACTCGATCAGCGCGCCATGACGGCCTCCGATGGCCTCGTCGGGCCCCAGCCAGATTTCCGGCAGGATCACGATGTCGGCTTGCGGGTCGTCGTCCGCCGACGCATCGGGGTTCACCGGAATGGCGTTTCCGCAGCGAAACGGTTTGCGGAAGGGGGACACGATCTGCACGTCGAACAGGCGCCGCTGCGGTTCGGCGCCTACCAGCGTCTGCCAGATGTTCCCGGCGGCCGAGAGCACGTCGATCATTCCGTACAGCGCTGACCCCGAGGTTTCCGGCACAGCGACGATCGACGTTTTGACGGGTGGGGGGGTGCGCGTCATGGCGTTTTTCAATTAGTGGCACGAATGAACCGATCCTGTCAGGAATCCAGCTTATCCCGAAGGCGCCCAAGTTTTATCGTACACCCACGTCGTTCAAGACCGCATGCCACGCGGAGAGCGGCGAACCCAACCGTCAATCATCAAGGAGAAACATCATGGCAAACCAGAACTTGGCCGTATCCGAAGCTGTCGTCCGCAACGGGGTCGACGTGACCGCACTCTTCGCCACCATCGATGCCGTCAAGGCCAACCCGGACATCGCCCAATTCCAGTTCCGCGCCAAGAACAGCTGGAAGGGTGGCGACCACAACCACACCACCATCGACGACTTCCACGGCGCGCTGCAGGACATCCCGCACGCCCGCGCGTTCGAACTCGACAACGGCGAGCCGCCCGTGCTGCTCGGCCGCGACGACAACCCGAACCCCGTCGAGTATGTGCTGCACGCCCTGATCGGCTGCCTCACCACCACCATGGCCTATCATGCCGCGGCGCGCGGCATCGCCATCGAGGCCATCGATTCGCGGCTGGAGGGTGATCTCGACCTGCGCGGATTCCTGGGGCTGTCGAACACCGTCCGCAAGGGCTTCCATACCATCCGCGTCGTCATGCGCGTGAAGTCGGAGGGATCGGCGCCGGTCCTGCGCGAGCTGGCCAAATACTCGCCGGTCTACGACATCGTGTCGAACTCGCTGCCGGTCGAGGTCAAGGTTGAAACCTGTTGAGCGCACACCGTAGCAGGCCCGGGCGTTGACCGCCCGGGCCCGGCGCCCGGCAGAAAATCCGGTCAGGCCACGCAATGCAGCATGCCGCTGCAAGACCCGGTGCCCTCGCGCCGACACGGTTCGCCCAGGCTCCCGTTATTCGGCCAGCCCTGCTTCAATGCTGCGCAGCACCTCGGCGGCATCGGTGTAGTGGTGCGGGATGGGCCGGATCGCGCCGTGGCGTTCCAGGAATAGCGACGGAAAACTGTTGCCGCCGATGCTGCGGGCGAAGCGGATGTCTTCCAGTAAGGCCTGCCGGGTCGCCTCGGCATTCAGCGCGCGGGCGAACGCGCCGGCATCCAGCCCGACCTGCTGCGCCAGTTCGCACAGCGTGCTGTCGTCGGAAGGGTTGCGCGCCTGCCGGTAGTAGGCGTCCTGGATCGCGTGGATCATGGAAATTTCCGACTCCCTGCCGTGCTGGCGGGCAAGCAGCACCGCGCGGCAGGCAGGGTAGGTGGAGCGTCGCGGNNCCCGCTCGATGATCTCGCGCCACTGGCCCTGGATGTAGGCCCGGGTTTCGGCCGGCATCGGCTGGTCGGAATCAGGCGCAAGTCCGCCCAGGACATATTGCACCCGGATGCCGGCGGGGAGCTGCTGCTGGATCTGCGCCCATACCGGGCGGAAGGCGTAGCACCAGCTGCACATCGGATCGTGGACGAAGAAGAGCGTGGCCCGAGGCTGCATGGCGGCAAAGGGGTTTCAGGGTGGCGACTGACATCAAGATTACCCGACTGTGCCCTGCCTGGGGTGCGGTGTGCTGAAAGCAATGGTCTGTCGTTCGAACCTGTCGCCCTTGCAGAGGAAGGTGTCGGTCCCGAACGGGAAGACCTTGTGCATCGACTCGGCGTGCCAGGTGATGAAGATCATGTCGTGCCGGACATGCAGCGCATCGAGGGTCAGCCCCGGCGAGTCGCCGCGGTCGATGGTGCCGAATTCCGCGAGCAGTCCGCCGTACAGCGCGCGGATCTGTTCCGGACCTTCGAACACGCCATCCGGCGTGATCACCACCGCGTGCTCGCCGAAGTCGTTCAATACCGCATCGAGATTGCCGGACGTGAAGGCGGCGACGTGCCGCTCGAAGAGAGCCAGCGCCTGCTGCTCCCGGGGTGGGGTGGTTCGTGTATTCGCATCCATGATGCCTCCTGCGTGCGTGTGCCGGCGGAGCGGGCCGCGTGACCGGCGACCTCGCCGGCGTTGCTGGGCTACTTGCGGTCGATCACCACTTCCAGATACTCGCTGGGGACCACCAGCGAACGGTTTCCGCCGACGTTCAGGCGTTCGAGCAGCGCGCCGATGTCCCGGCTCAGGCTCTCCTGGCGATCGGGATCGAGCGCGCTGTAGACCTTGTAGGTTGGTCCGTAGAAGTTGCGGAACACCTCGATCCAGTGCGCGGGCGATTGATAGCGGAAGTTGAAGCGGCGCCGCTCGCAGCGGATATCGGCGGCGTCCGGCCCGAACAGCTCGACGATGCGCGGCTCGGTTCCCCACAGCATCGGCGATTGCAGGCCGGCCGGCGGCGGGACATAGGAGGCGATCAGGCGAAACAGGTCGCCGATGAAGCCTTCGGGCGTCCAGCTCGCCAGGCCGATGCGGCCGCCGCTCTTCACCACGCGCGTCAGCTCTCGCGCCGCCCTGGCCTGGTCGGGCGCGAACATCACGCCGAAGGTCGACAGCGCGACGTCGAACGCGCCGTCGGCAAACGGCAGCTCTTCCGCATCGGCCTCCTGGAAGCGGACATCCAGCCCGTTGGCGCGGGCGCGCTCGGCGCCTTTTTCGAGCAGCTCGGGCACATAGTCGGTCGAGGTCACATGCGCAAAGCGGCGTGCCGCCGCCAGCGTGGCGTTGCCGTTGCCGGCCGCCACGTCCAGCACCTGCTCGCCGGCGCGCAGATCGACCGCTTCCGCCAGGTGTTCGCCGACGATCTGCAGCGTCGTGCCGACGATGGCATAGTCGCCGCTGGCCCAGGTGGC
>DONB01000110.1:10416-17881 GCA_003510325.1 Thiobacillus sp.
TGACCCATGCCCGGCTGACGCCCGGCAGGCCGCCGAGCTCGCTGACCAGCTCGTCGCCGGATTGCGGACTGAGCGCCTGCCTGACGTCCACCACGATGTTGACCTGGGTTGTGTTCATGATGACTCTCCTTATTCAGATGATCGGGGCCGGCCGGGCCGGGCTTCGTCGCCGGTCAGTCAGCGTCCCCATTGTCATGAAGATGCCTGATTGACACTTCACTCTGCGTCGCGCAAATATGCTCGATCGTCCGGGATTCGCAGGCCACTTGATTGCGCGTCCACGCTGCTTGATCGAACGTCCGTCGAAAGGACCATGCTCATGAGTCGAGACACACTTTCCGATCTGCTGCGCGCTGTGCGCGTGCGCGGCGCGGTGTTCTATTACGTGAGCTGCAGTGACCCGTGGTCCACCGAGGCGCCGCCGGCCCGCGAGATCGCCGAGGCGGTGATGCCGGGCTGCGAGCACGTCATCGAGTACCATATGATCGCCAAGGGCAACGGCTGGGCCGCGGTTTCGGGCGAGCCGCCGGTGAAACTGGCCGCCGGGGACATCGTGATGTTCCCACAGGGCGATCGCCACGTCCTGTCGAGCGCACCAGGCATCGAGCCGCTGCGCCGGACCGCCGAATGGGTTTTTTCCACCCGCAACGTCCCCAAGCCGATGCCGATTGCCTTTCATCACGGCGTGGTCGATCCCGGCTCCACGCTGCCCGTCGAAGCGGCTGACATGATTGCCGTGTGCGGCTTCCTCGGCTGCGACCTGCGGCCGTTCAATCCCCTGATCGCGGCGCTGCCGCGCATCCTGCATCTGCCGGCAGAACGCGCCAGCGGCTGGGCCGGTCGCGTGATCGAGCAGGCGGTCCTCGAGTCCAACAGCCCGCGGCCCGGCGGCGACGCCGTGCTCGAACGGCTCGCCGAGATGATGTTCGTCGACGCCGCCCGCCGCTATCTCGACAACCTCCCGGAGGATGCGACGGGCTGGCTTGCCNNAAGCCTGCGCGACCGCTTCGTCGGCAAGGCGCTCGAACTCATGCACGAGCGTCCGGATCAGGCCTGGACGGTCGACGATCTCGCCCGCGAAGTCGGCTTGTCGCGTTCCGCGCTGCATGAACGCTTTGTGCAATACCTGGGCGATCCGCCGATGCACTACCTGGCCAACTGGCGCATCCAGCTGGGCAGCCGGCTGCTGCGGGAATCGAACCGCACCGTGGCGACCGTTGCGCTGGAAGTGGGCTACGAGTCCGAAGCCGCATTCTCGCGCGCCTTCAAGCGCATGGTTGGCCTGCCGCCGGCGGCGTGGAAAAAGGCGCAGGCCAGCGGATAAGAGAGAGATGAACGCGCAACTGGATCGATGGTGCCAGGGGAATCAAATCGATCCTGGCACCTGAGATTCTTCCTGCGATGTCCCCCACCCGTTAGTGCGACAAGAGCCACTCGAATACTGATCAAGCCTACAACTAAAGTTGTATAGACAAGGACCTTGTTTCAACCTATATGCTTGTCCGATTAAACAAACATTAAAAAAGGGGAGGGACGATGGACCAGGGAAACCTGACAATGACCGCGCTTGCGTTCATTCTTGGTATTGCTTGTCTGTTCTTCGTATTGCTGGTATTCGAGACAACCGTCGATTCGACACAGCCCAAACTAAGACAATTCGGACTGTTCACGTGGCTGGTGAGCGGAAACTGGCCGGCCAAAGTTGGGGCAGGGCTTTTGATTATCGGGATCGGTGCGCTGATCCGGTATTTTTTGCTTGCGGTTCAACTCTCTCCCGACATCAAAATCGGATCAGGCATTGCAGCATCGGCATTGTTGGGGGCGATTTCTTTTTACCTGCGTGAAAGGCCTGACAAGCGGGCACTTCATCTTGCGCTTGCAGGGACCTCACTGGGCGTCGCTTATCTCACTGCCTACAGTGCCTATGGTTTCTTCGGGTATGTAAACAGTTCGACAGCGCTTGCGCTTCTGATTCTGGTTGTTGCTGCAAGTGGCGTATTTGCGGTCAATTCCCGGGCCCTGTCCGTCGCCGTTCTGGCGATGCTCGGTGCGTTCGTATCTCCGGCTTTTACCATCGGCGATCCCGGCCCGGCCGTCGTTTACAGTTATTACCTTGGAGCCAGTCTGTTCACGTTTGTGCTGGTATACATCAGGGGCTGGCGTGCGCTGATTCACCTCAGCTTTCTGTTCACCCTGGCCGGTGCGATTTTCTTTGGCTGGACGCGTGAGTTCTACCAACCTGAGCATTTCGCCGTCATGCAACCCTTGCTGCTGGCGCTGGTGGCGGTCCATTTGGCCATGCCACTGGCCGAGCGCCATACGGTTCGCCATGCTTGGATCAGGCGCTTCGACACTGGCTACGCCATCGCGCTCCCGATCGTTTCCGGNNCGACCGCCGGTCAGATGAGGCCGCGGGTTTTGTCATGCTGGCTGGACTGTGGGCCGTGACTGCCGGGGCGATCTATCGCTTCCGGATGGAAGGCGCCTTGCAGCATGGCATCACTGCATTGCTGTTTGCCCTCGGGGCTGCGCTTCTGTATATGGAGGATGTCCCGTGGTCGCTGCTCGGGCTGGCCGCATCGACGGCGCTGTTCGTTTTTGCTCCACGGCTGGGATGGAGCCGGGAGTCCGAGTATCGCCTCTCCGGCCTCGTACTTGTACTTGGTGCAATCCATATTCAGCAAGCACTGATGCATCCCACCGTGGGTGATGCGTTTGCAAATATGCCTTTCGTGCAACGCTTGATCGGCGTTGCAGCCTTGATCGTGGCGGGCACCATTGGGCGTCGGCGCGATCTGCCGTTGGGGGATATCCTTGCCGTCGTGGCCGGTGTGTGGGCGGCTCTGGTCACGGTCATCGAGATCGCGCGCCTGCAACTTGAAATTTTGCCGCAACTTGTTCATGCGGCCGTTATCGCCGTGGTGCTCGGCCTTGCCATGTTTCCGCTACGCAAGCGGCTGGGCATGGGGTGGATGGCCGGGCTGGCGGCGCTTTCAGTGGTGACGGCCTGGTGGGCCGCATCCGATGCGCCGGCAGAAATGACCTGGGCGCTGGTTTTCCTCGCTCCCTTTTCGCTGTTCGTCATGGCATTTCGCTCTCATCGCGCAGAGGATACGAAGGATCCCGTACCTGCAGTCTTCGCTCTGGCCATCCCTTTGATTCTCGCCCCCTGGGCTTTGGAACTGGGGAGGGTGGGTGCCTGGGATACGCACTTCTTCGCGATGACACTCATTGTCCTGGCATTGTTGGGTGTGGTGTATATGGGCAAGGCCTTCCAATGGTGCGCACCCATATGGGGCAGTGCCATTTGGGCTTACTTCTGGGCGGTTGCACTGGTAGCGGCATGGCTGCTGCTGTTTCATATCGAACGCGGTCTGTGGCCCGTTTTGTTCGAGATATTCAGCGTTGCAACCCTGGTCGCGGTGACATGGTCGCTTGCCGGCAACCGCCGGGACGTGAGCGGAGTGATGACCATTGCGATAAGCGCTTTTTTGCTTCAGGCAATGCTTCTTCGCTGGTTCGGGCCGCCCGGTATCCTCAGCGTGGCTGATCTCTCTCGCATGGCTTTGCCTGCGGTGGTGTCCTTGATGTGGGCAACCCTTGGCGGCGGGATGTGCTGGTGGGGTACGCGTATTTCCTCAAGGAGCCTGTGGAGCTTGGGCGCAACGCTACTTGCCTTGTCTGCTGCCAAACTGGTCCTGTTCGACTTTGGATCACTTGGCCAACTTGCAAACATCATCGCCGTGCTGCTGGCCGGCGTGGTTTTCCTGGCAGTGGCCTGGTTGGCCCCCATACCCCCGAAGGCCAAAACAGCCACACAAACTGAAACCCGTACTCCCCCTGCGGCTACTGCAACGACCGAAGGGGAGGCGACAGCCAAGCCAGTGGTCGCATACGGCACCGTTGAGCAAAACCCGTTCGGGGCCGCGCAGCACACTGTTGATCAAGCTATACCAGCGGCCGTGCTGGGCAAAACAGATGGAGCCAAGTTCACGCCTGCACAGGACACAGGGGATGAGGCTGTGCCCCCGATCGCAGGCGGGACAGGGAATCGGAGACGCTATGAGCCCGAAATTCCAGCCCAATGGCTGGTTCAGGATGCACCATCACGGCGTGGGCCGATTCTAGTGACGCTGGGACTTATCGCCATCCTGGCGTGGTCATGGAATCATTTTTCAGGCACTCGGGATGCAGCCGCTGTGTCTGCCAACAGCCCGGAGGCATTTGTGCCCGCTCCAGCGTATGAACCGATGGAAGAAGCACCGGCCGCCGAACCAATTGCTCCGCAAACACAATTTACTGCCCCCCAAGTGCAAGAGCCTCCACGTGTAGTGGATGCATGCTCTCAGTTTATCGAACGCCTCCCAGCCGACTACGTGCTCTTGGCGGGAGGCGAATATGCCGGCCGCAAGCTGGACTTCCAGATCGATCAGAGCGGTCATGAAGCCACTGGGTTTGAGGTTGTCGCCAACATGCCCGGGCGTACTGTTGTTCTTGTGCTGGGTGCCTATGAACCGAGCGTCTGGAAAATCAGCAGAGAACCGCATACCCGTATCGCAGGGGTGTTTGTAACCGGCTATCACCGGCAAGCCATTGCGGGTCTCGGCGCAGGAATTCCCGTGCTGAATTCGAGTTATGAAGAAAAAGGTGCATGCGGATATTCCTATTTCTCGCGCAACAAGCCGGAGGAAATGGATGCTTATGTGCGGCGCGTGTTTGGCCGGTCGGCGCAAACCTACTTCGTGGCGTCCAATGGCCAGCTTGTCATGGGGGATGCAGAAACGCCGGCTTCGACCATCCAGGACGGGCCCGCCGACTTCAACAGCTTCCGTGACGAGCGCGCGCCTCTGGCCGGGCAAGCAGGACTGGAGAAACTGTTGTCGGATGGTTTGCTGCGCCGGGCTCATCCAAGCGACATGGTCGGGTGGAAAGAAGCGCAAAGACGGTCTCAGGGTTTGCCGCGACTGAATGTGGCAGGCAGTCAGAATGAAGCGATTTCAAACTTGCCTTTCCATCCGTATGTCGTACAGGGGCCCATGACCTTCCCATCCGGCCTTTATGGCGCCCACTCTGTGACTTTCATTGTGCCCAAAGGGGTTCCCCGACCTCTGGGAAATCCGGGACATTCTGCTGTTTATGACTGGAATACGCTGACCTGCGATGGCGCTGTATGCCGTAATTAGATGAGTCCCGCTTTTTAGGGGCGTGTGATAACTGAGGTTTGGACTGATTGCCTCGGGCCGATGGGTTTTCAAGGGGCTCAATTAAGCCTGTCTCCTTTGAGTCAGTTCACCGAGTCCACTCACCGGCAAGCGCGCGCAGCAGCCCGGCGCCGTCGCCATGCCATGCGCTGCCGTGCATGCACGCCAGCGTTGCCGGCTCGGTCGAAGCCAGTTTCTCCAGCAGTTGGCCGGTATGCTTCGTGTGCGAGAAATAGTCCATCGCCTGACGGAACGCTTCGCTCGGACCCAGAATGTCCGACTCGGTGACGGCCGGAAGATCGGCGCCGCCCTGCGTGAAGAGGTCGCCGCACAGCAGCGTCCGGGTGCTGTCTTCCACCAGGTAACCGCATTCCCAGCCGTGGGGCAGGTGCGGTGCATCGAGCCATCGCACCGTATGTTTTCCCAGCGCGAGCGTCTCGCCGTCGGCGAGCGCGCGGGGCGGGCGGTCGGCCAGGTCGGCGATCGAGACCATCGCCGCCACCGTGCCGCACAGGGGCAAGGCCTGCGGGGCGGCCGCGAGCCATTCGTTGAGCGATCCGCATTCGTCCGCCTCGACGTGCGAAAAGGCGACGTAGCGCAGCTTCTCCACCGGCATCACGCTTGCCACCGCCTCGCGCACTAGAGGAAACATGCCGCGCGGCCCGGTATGGAAGATCAGCGGTTCGTCGCCCGCGATGAGGTACTGGTTGAATGAAAACCCGCCCGCGCCCGGAATGGCGACCGGCGTATTGATGCGGTAGATCCCCTCCGCAACCTCATGGACATTGGTCCCCGACTGCGTGTTGGTGACGGCCATGTTCGTTCTCCTTCCCTTGGGTTGAACCGGATGACGGCTTGCCCGGTGTCCGACGTCGGAATTCCCGGACGACAAACCTCCACATGACAGGATAGAACATGGATGTTGCGTGGTTCAGTCGATGGCGAGGACGAGCTTTCCGGCGATCTCGCCGGTCTGGATCAATCGATGCGCCTCGGCAGCTTCGCCAAGCGGCAGGATCCGGTCCACGTGAATGCGCAGCCTGTCGGCTTCGAACAGGTCTGCGCACTGTTCGAGTATCCATGCCTGGTGTTGCTGGGCCTCGGTCCAGCCGAAGAACATGGGGGAGAGCATCAGTTCCTGGCTGATGCGCAGGTTGCGCAGGCGGGCGGTCTTCCAGTCGGTGTCCGGTCCGGGCTGCAGCAGGGTGACGAGATCGCCATAGGGGCGGACGGCCGCGAAGCTGTCGTTGAAGGTGGCGCCGCCTACGGTATCGAACACGATGTCGGCGCCCTGGCCCCGGGTCAGGTCCAGCACGGCCTGGACGAAATCGGTTTCGCGGTAGGGGATGACCTCATCGGCACCCAGTTGCCTGGCGAATGCGGCCTTGCTGGCGGAGCCGACGGTGGTGAGCACGCGGCAGCCCGCCGCCTTGGCCAACTGGATGGCGACGTGGCCCACGCCGCCCGCACCGGCATGGATCAGCACGGTCTGGCCGGCCGTCATGCGGGCGCGGTCGTACAGGGCCTCCCAGGCGGTGATGAGCACCAGCGGCGCGGCGGCAGCCTGGTTGAAGTCCTGGTTTGCCGGTTTGCGCGACGCGAAACGCGCGTCCACCACGGCGTACTCGGCGTAGTTGCCGGGATGACCGCCGATGCCGCCGTTGCAGAAGTAGACGGCGTCGCCCGGCTTGAAGCGGCTCGAGCCGGCCCCTGCAGCCTCGACCACGCCCGCGCCGTCGCAGCCCAGGATGGCGGGCATGCGTTCGGGGTAGTAGGTGCCGTTGGCGCGCAGCTTGGTGTCGATGGGATTGACCCCGGCTGCCCTGAGGCGCACCAGCAGGTCGGTGTCATGGGCGNNTGGGTTGCGGACGCTTCGCTCAAGAATAGCGGCGTATCGTTGCCTGTCCAGTGGGGCGGGGCATCAACAAATGCCCGATCAACCGGTCCGGCCTTCGTGGCGATATGTTCTAGCCAGGATGTTTTCCAGCCTCGCCCCGTTCAAAACAGGTCAGCCGAACCTCCACGCTGAGCGACAGCGCCGTCAGTGCCGCGGCCTGCGCGCGGCCCTCGGCACTGGCGCGGAAGAGATGCGGCGTCATCGCCAGCAGGTCGGCAATCTGATCGGTGCTGGTCAGTTCGATAGCGAAGCGGAGCGTTTCCGTCGGCAGGCGGCTGAAGCCCGCCGGCGTCTGCAGGTCGGCCGGACGTTCCGGCTTCAGGCTGGGGGAGATGATCTCGCGCAATTCGCGCAGATGATCGGGCCC
>DONB01000278.1 GCA_003510325.1 Thiobacillus sp.
GAGCGGGTTCAGCGGATCCTGGTTCTTCATCTGCGCGACCAGCAGGCTGAGAAAGCGGTTCTGCGTTTCTTCCGTGCTGCCTTTCGATGTCTTGGCCGCGCCGGCGCCAAACAGGCTGCTGACATTGCTTGCGTCTTGTACCGTGCTCATTGCATCTCCTTAATTGCCTGTCAGGCTGATCACTGGCCCAGGGTCAGGGTCTTGAGCAGCAGGGTTTTGGTGGTGTTCATCATTTCCACGTTGGACTGATACGAACGCGAGGCGGAAATCATGTTGACCATCTCCTCCACNNGGCGTTGGCCAGATTGCTGGCGACCGTGTTCAGGCGCTGCGACTGGGCGTTCATGGCCGAGCCGGCGACATTGAAGATATTGAATAGCGACATGGCGAGCCTCCTCAGCCCTGGATCACGGCCAGCATGCCTTTGATCTGCTGGCTGATCCGGGTCAGGTTGAATTCATAATGAACGGCATTTTCGGCGAACGCGGCGCGCTCGGCGTCGACATCCACCGTGTTGCCGTCTACGCTGCCCTGCGCCGGGGTGCGGTACAGCAGGCCCGCATCCGCCGCCAGGCCCGGCTTGCCCGCCAGGTGTCCCGGCGCGGTGGCCGTCAACGCTGCGCCGCCTGCGGCAGGCGCGCCCTTCAGCGCGCCCTGCAAGGCGGTTTTGAAATCCAGGTCGCGCGCCTTGTAATTGGGCGTGTCGGCGTTGGCGATATTGGAGGCCAGCACCTGCTGGCGCTGGTCGCGCACGCGCAGTGCCTGGGTGTGGAAACTCAGCATGTCATCCAGCCGGTTCAGCATGGTCGTCACCTCGTCTACTTTGCGGCCTGAGCTGCAAAGCCTTTTTGCGATGACTGCATCCTAGACAGGCGCCTGTCCATCCAATCGCACGATAAGCGGGTAAAAGCCGGTCCATTTCGGCGTTTAAGACGGCGCGCTGCTTCCTACAATGGCGCAGTATGAGAATCCGCAACGAGGAGTCGCAGATGGCAGCAGGATCCCCCCGCACACGCGGACGAACCCACCGCATCGGGCTGGCCGCCGCGTGCCTGTGCCTGGCGGCCGCTTCCCACGCGGCGGGCACGCAGGATCCGGCCGCACTGCAGGCCCATGCCGAACGCTTTCTGAAAACGCAGACCGCCGGTCTGCCCGGCAAGGTGACGATCCAGGTGAAGTCGCCGCGCGCCGCACTGCCGGCGTGCGCCGCGCTCGACGCCTTCCAGCCCGCCGGCAGCCGCAGTATCGGCAAGCTCAGCGTCGGCGTGCGCTGCCTGGCGCCGACCCCGTGGACGGTCTACCTGCCCGCCCAGGTACGGGTGATCGGGCTGTATGCTGTCACGCGCCAGCCTCTGCCGGCCAACCACATGCTGACTGCCGCCGACTTCGTGCTGCGCGAGGGCGACCTCGGCAATCTGCCCGCCGACGTCGTCAGCGACGCCGAGGCCATGCTAGGCTACCGTACGGTGTCGGGGCTCGCTGCGGGGGCGCCGCTGCGCGGCGCGATGCTGCGACCGCCGCTGGCGGTGCAGCAGGGACAAAGCACCCGGCTGGTGCTGAACGGACCGGGGTTTTCCGTGCAGAGCGAAGGACAGGCGCTGGCCAATGCCAGCCGCGGCGACCGCGTGCGGGTGAAAACCCGTTCCGGCCAGGTGATCAGCGGCGTGGCGCACGACGGCCAGCAGGTGGTGGTCACCTTTTAGAGGGAACCGCCTTCAGGATAGGGGTCAAACTGACGTTACTGATCTAACTTGAAATACCGGAGCGCTTTCTGCCCGGCCCGAACCAGGACACTGCCATGAAAATCGATCCCGGACTGAAGCAGGTCACGCTGCCCGCCTCCGTCGAAAACCGCCCGGCCCAGCCGCAGAAAAACGCACCCGCCCAGTCCGGGCAAACCGAGGTCACCCTGAGCCCGCGCGCCGCCGAGCTGAAGCAGCTGGAAACCCAGCTGGCTAAGATTCCGGTCGTCGACCGCGCACGGGTGGAGAGCATCAAGGAAGCCATCGCCAGCGGCCAGTACACCATTCACCCCGAAAACATCGCCGAAGAACTGCTCGTCTCGGTAAAGGAAATGCTCCATGTCGCCAAATAAACCATCCTCCCCGCTGCTGGCCGGGCTGAAGCAGGAAAACACGGCGTGGCAGGCCTTGCTGCAAGTGATGCAGGACGAGGAACAGGCACTGATCGCGGGCGACACCGAACGCCTGGCGCTGCTGGGCACGGCCAANNTGCCCTGCAGGCGGCCGGACAGGCTGTCGATCACGCCGGCATGGAGGCCTGGCTGGCACAGCATGGCCAGGCCGAACACCGCGCCTGCTGGCAACAGTTGTGCGACATGGAGCAGAGGGCCCGCGCGACGAACCAGCGCATCGGCGCCCTGATCGAGATGCGGCAGACGTCCACCCGGCAGGCGCTGAACGTGCTGATCCACAGCGCCACCCGCCAAGGCGGCCTGTACGACCATGACGGCCTCGCGGTCGCCGCACGCAAGGGCAATCCGCTCACCTCCGCCTGATCAGCGCGTAAAGCGCTGCGGCGCAATCGACTGCATCAAGTCGTTTTCCAGCGGCAACGGNNCATCCGGTCGGCCAGCGCCTCGCCCAGCAAGCCTGCCCATACCACGCCGCGCGAGGCATAGCCTGCCGCCACATACAAGCCCGCCTGCCCGTCGACCGCACCGACGATCGGCAGGCGATCCGGCAGCGTCGCACGCAGCGAGGCGCGTCCACTGAGCTGGTCGAGTGCCATGCCCTCGCCCGCTCCCGGCAGGATCATCTCCAGCCGCGCCAGATTGGCAAAGTCGCTCGCGGTGCGCGGCATCGTGTCATCGTCATCATGCTCGTAGGTGGCGCCGACCAGCGGCCGCGACGCGCCCGGCGCCACATAGCCCTCGCGCGCGATCACGCGCCGGATCTGCGGCAGGCTGCCGGGCGGCAGCTGCGTGATCTGTCCGCGTACGGTATGGAGCGGCCAGCGCTGATCGGGCACCAGACCCAGGGCATCGCGCGCGTTCGCCAGCACCACGGCATCGGCTTCCAGCAGCACGGCGCCATTGTCGCCCTGCAACTGCCAGCCGTGTGCGGCCGCCTGCAGGCGCGCGACGGCGCAATCCGTCCTGAGCGCGATCGCCGGATGATCGAGCCAGGCGCGGCACAGCCCCCCCGGCACCACCCAGCCCGCCGTCGGATACAACACGCCGGGCGCTGCGACCGGCCAGTTGGCCAGCTCGCGCGCCTCGGCCAGGTCCACCCAGCGCGCGAAATCGGCAGGCGTCGCCGTGTCGGCCAGCGCCCGCTGCTGCTTGGCTGCGGCGTCGGCATCGCGGGCCAGATGCAGCACGCCGCAGCGAGCCCACTCCACGCCGTCCAATGTCGTCCACGCGCGCAGGTCATGCAGGAAGGCCGCGCGCGTCAGGCGCGTGGCCGGGTTATCGTCGCGCGAGATCAGCGGCCGGAACACCGCCACCGGATTGCCCGACGCCGCCTGCGCC
>DONB01000046.1 GCA_003510325.1 Thiobacillus sp.
CGTCGCAAGGCGATGCTGGAAGACATGGCCATCCTCACCGGCGGCACCGTGATCGCCGAAGAAGTCGGTTTGAGCCTGGAAAAAGCCCAGCTGACCGACCTCGGCCGTGCCAAGCGCATCGAGATCGGCAAGGAAAACACTACCATCATCGATGGCGCCGGTGACGCCAACGCGATCAAGGGCCGCATCGCCCAGATCAACAAGCAGATCGAGGAAGTCACCAGCGACTACGACCGCGAGAAGCTGCAGGAGCGCAAGGCCAAGCTGGCCGGTGGCGTGGCGGTGATCAAGGTCGGTGCTGCGACCGAAGTCGAGATGAAGGAGAAGAAGGCCCGCGTCGAAGACGCGCTGCACGCCACCCGTGCCGCCGTTGAAGAAGGCATCGTCCCCGGCGGCGGCGTCGCGCTGCTGCGCGCCAAGGCCGCTGCGGCCGCGGTGAAGGGCGACAACCACGATCAGGACGCCGGCGTGAAGATCGTCCTGCGCGCCATCGAGGAGCCGCTGCGCCAGATCGTCAAGAACTGCGGCGAAGAGCCTTCGGTCGTCGTCAACAAGGTGCTGGAAGGCAAGGGCAACTTCGGCTACAACGCCGGTTCCAGCGAATACGGCGACATGGTGGCGATGGGCGTGCTCGACCCCACCAAGGTCACCCGCACCGCGTTGCAGAACGCTGCGTCGATCGCCGGCCTGATGCTGACCACAGACTGCATGGTCGCCGACCTGCCGGAAGACAAGCCGGCCATGCCGATGGGCGGCGGCGACATGGGCGGCATGGGTGGCATGGGCNNGCCCCGCTTCGGCGGGGCTTTTTCATGCGTGCTTCCGCTATCATCGCTCCTCATGCCGAGGAGGTTTTGCCATGCGATGCGCCACCTGTGAACACTTCCGCTGTTTCTGTCTGCTCGTGCAAACACGCCCGCAAGCGAGGCGGCCCACATGAGCAACACGCTGCCGCTTGCCAACAGTCTGCATCGTGCCACCCTCGACGCACTGCGGCGGCAGGCGCCATTTGCAACGATGTCCGAAGACGAGGTGCTGTGGCTGGTGCAGCATGTGTCGGTAGCCTATTACGCCCGCGACACGGTGCTGCTGGAGCCTTCCGACGCGCCTCCCGACGCGCTGTTCATTATCAAGCAGGGCACCGTCAGCGGCGTCACCGCCGACGACCAGACGGTGTTTCAGCTGGCCACCGGCGAAATGTTTCCGCTCGGCGCGCTGCTGGCCGGGCGCGGCGCAGCCAACCGCTATGTCGCAGCGAGCGACACTTTCTGCTACCTGCTGCCCGCAGCCGATTNNGATTTCTGCACCCGCCGCATCGCCAGCCTGCTGGAGGAATCGCAGCGCGCAGTGCAGGCCGAATACGCGCTGGCGCTCGACGACGACAGCCGCTTTGCGCGTCCCCTGGCGAGCCTGGTACAGCGTGCCCCGCTGTCCACCACGGCCGGCACGCCGCTGGCAGAGGCCCTGGGCGCGATGGAAGCGCAGCAGGTGGGGTCGATGATCGTCATCAACGAAGCCATGCAGCCGGTCGGCATTCTCACCCTGAAAGACGTGCTGGCGCGCGTGACGCTGGCCGGCGTGCCGCTCGCCACCCCGATTTCCGACGTCATGACGCCGGACCCGGCGACCNNCGGCCGATGCGCCGGTGGCCGATGCGCTGGTGCTGATGGCGCGGCAAGGCATCCATCACATTCCGCTGGTGCGCAATGGGCGTCTGGTCGGCGTGGTATCGGAAAAGGACGTGTTCGCGCTGCGCCGCCTGTCGGTGGAAGGCATCACCGCGGCAATCGCGCGCAGCGACGATCCCGCCCGCCTGCCCGCGCTGGCGCACGACATCGGCGATCTGGCGCACAGCCTGCTGGCGCAGGGGATGGATGCGGAAAACCTGACCGCGATCATTTCCAGCCTGAACGACCGCCTCACCGAACGCATCATCACGCTGGAAAGCGAAACCGATCATGCGCTCGCCGGGCTGCGCTGGTGCTGGCTGGCGCTGGGATCGGAAGGCCGCATGGAGCAGACGCTCGCCACCGACCAGGACAACGCGCTGGTCTTTGCAGCAGCGGACGATGCGCAGCGCGAAGCGCTGCGGGCCTTCGCGCTCAGAGTGAACCACCTGCTCGACGCCTGCGGGTTTCCGCTGTGCAAGGGCGGCATCATGGCTAGCAATCCGAAATGGTGCCTGTCGCTGGCCGAGTGGCAGCAGCAGTTCACCCAGTGGATCGATCACGGCAGCCCCGACGCGTTGCTGCACGCCAGCATCTTTTTCGACTTCCGCCCGCTCACCGGCGATGCCGCGCTGGCGCTCGACCTGCGCGCCTGGCTCAACCGCGCCGCGCAAAAAAATCCGCGCTTCCTGCACCAGATGGCCGGCAACGCACTGCGCAACCGCCCGCCGTTGGGCGTGGTGCGCGACTTCGTGCTGTCGGACGACAACGCGCATCCGAACACGATCGACCTCAAGTTGAATGGCGCCACGCCCTTCGTCGATGCGGCGCGCATTTTTGCGCTGGCGGCCGGCAGTCCTCAGACCAATACCGCCAAGCGGCTGCGCGAAGCCGCTCATGCGCTGCATATCCCCGACAGCGAACTGGCAGACTGGAACCGCGCGTTCCACTTTCTGCAACTATTGCGGTTGCGACACCAGCATGGGCAGCAACGCGCCGGCATCCCGCCCGACAACCACC
>DONB01000151.1 GCA_003510325.1 Thiobacillus sp.
GTCTGCTGGGCATGGTAGAACAGGTAACGGTTGCCGCCCTGTTCCTTGGCCTGATACATGGCGGTGTCGGCATGCTTGAGCAGCGTGTCGATCGAATTCGCATCGTCCGGATACAACGCAATGCCGATGCTTGCGCCCGTGTAGATCTGGGTGGAGCCGATGTTGATCGGTGCGGCCAGACTTTGCAGCAGACGGGTTGCCACCAGCTCGGCGTCCGACGAGGCGCTGATCTCGGACACGATCACCACGAACTCGTCGCCGCCGAAGCGGCTCAAATGATCATGCGCGCGCAGCACCGATTGCAGACGCGCCGCGATCTGCTGCAGCAGGAGATCGCCGGCACCGTGACCCAGTCCGTCGTTGATGTTTTTCAGGCGGTCGATATCGATGAACAGCAAGGCAAGGCGCTCATCGGTGTCCTGCATGCCGGTCAAGGTCTGGCTCAGTGCGATGCGAAAGCCCTCGCGATTCGGCAGCCGGGTCAGGCCGTCGAAATAGGCCAGCTGATTCAGATGCGCCTGGGCCTGTTCGCGCTGCTCGATCTCGGACTGTAACTGATCGGCACGGCGCTGCAGTTCGCCGGTCTGACGCTGCACCTGGTGGCGCAGCAAGCCCGTGATCGCCAATGCCAGAAGCAGCAGGCTGCCGGCGGCGACCGCAACCCATGGCAGCCAGCCGGGCACCTGCTTCGCCGGCGCAGCTTCGAGCCAGTGGCGCAAGGATTCATAGTAAGCCGACTTGGGGTCCGCCTTGAGGGCTGCCAGATGCCGGTCGATCGCATCGATCAGAAGCGGGCTGGCATGCTTGGGCGCCGCAAAGTGAACGAAGATGGGATTGAACACGATGCCGGTCACCACGACGTCCGTCTGATGCGCGTGCACTGCGGCAAACACCCGGTTCACCGCGCCGGCATCGGCCCGGCGCTCGGCAATCGCGTCCAGCACTTGCTGGTAGGTGTCGACGTAGACCGGGGTGAACGACGCGTCGAACTGCGTCGCCAGTTCGAGCAGCGCCTGGCTATGCGTACTGCTGCGCATCAGCGCGACGCGCTTGCCCTTGAGATCGGGCAGCGAATCGATGCGGGCGTCCGCCTGCCGGAACACCATCCCCCAGTTGCCGATCAGGCTCTGCCGGCTGAACTGGAAACGCCTGGCACGCTCGCCGCTGTAAGCGATGCCTACGAGAAGATCGATCTCGCCCCGCTCCAGGCGGGCAACAAGCTTGTCGAAACTATCGGGGACGTAGGTGAGCTGCCAGCCCTCCCGTTCGGCCACCCAGCGGATCATGTCGATCGCGATGCCTTGCGGAGGCGTACCTGGCGCTGCCGTGACGATAGGTGAATTGTCGAATACGCCAACCCGGACCGGTACGCTGTCCTGCGCGGCCCACGCCGGGGAAAGTGACGCCAGCCAAAACAGCCAGACCTGTAGAAAAATACGAAACACCACGCGATTGTCTGTCCTCGGGTTTGCGCCGAGTCGTGTTGCACGACTGCAGCGGACTGGGCTTATTCTGATCGCAAGTATAGGTTCTGATTTCGCGGCCAACCATCGTATATACGTGCAGGACGCGAACGAATGACCATATGCATCAAAGGGTGACAGGCCTGCGAATTCAAGTTAGGTCCGTCTCACGTGCTCACATGTGACGACGGATGAAGCCCCGACCACTCGATGGACCGGACAGAGAATCGCGCCCTTTGCATCTCGCGTCGATTTCTTTTACATATCGATAAATCGTGAATTACTGATTTTGCAAAAACAATTATGCAAATCATATGTTTTTGCACAATGGTTTGTTTCTTGCTTGGTGTAAGTCCCTCTGTCGAAGGAGTGCGCCATGAAATCGACTTCGCGGTACGCCCTGATCGTCGTTTCGAGTTTGGCACTGAATATCCTTACCAGTGCGAATGTCGGCGCGCTCCCTCTCACCGCCTCCAACAGCATGACGTTCGTCACCGAGGGCCAGAGCTTGTGGGAACCCGGCTCGGATGCCGTCGTACATGAGGAATTTACAGCCAGGATCATCGACGTGGATACCGGGCCGCAGTCGATCGGTGCAATCGAAACGCTGTCGGCCACCATTCCCAACCCCAAATACCTGGGTTGGCAGGTTGCCTACAATAGTTGCCGTGCGGCCTATTCGCACAACACCTGCATCAATGGGGGGTCCATCAACCTGGGTTTCACCCGGATCAGCATCCCGGGTGTTGGCTCTGCCCCCCCATCCACGCTGAGTGTGGAACTGGGCAAGAACGGTCTGGTGCTGAATTCGGATATCGATGTGGAAGCGGGTTTCAAGGGGTCGTTCACTCTGGACGGCGGCAAGGTCGATGTGAGCTATCCGACCATGGCCACCCTGCAGACCAGTCAAGACAGCTATGCCAAGGGCGAGCTGGTGACGCTGAAGAGCTTCGAGACCTTGAGCGGAACCCCCACCCTGAGCACGGAATTCAGCGACATCGACACAAGCCTGAAGGCCTTTGCCAGCCTCGACGTCGAAGCGGATGTCGAGGCCTATGTCGCCAACAAGGGCGGCAAACTCGACATCGTGGACATCAACACGGGCTTGCTCGAACAGGAATTGCTCGGTGTTTCCATCGGCAACAGCGAAATCGGCCTGCGGCTGTTCGGCCAGGACCCGATTGTCCTCGACACCACCGGAGGGATCGGGGCCCATGTCTATTCGATCAAATACCCCCCGGAGTCGATAGTCGGATTCTCCCTGGGGGACGTCCAGCTTCAGGTTCCCGCCCTGGACACCCCGCCCGACAGCAACTGGGATGGCACTAAGCTGACCAACACCCAGTTGCCCATTGATCGGACAGCTGGCGCAGACGACGACCTGACCTTGATTGGTGGAGGCTCAGGCTTTCACCGCACCGACATCGCCAAAGCTGACATCGACGTCGACGGGGTCATCAGCGCTGCCTCCATCTCGGCGGGNNCCCCGGTCATCTTCGGACTGAATGGCGGGATCACCGGCGTCCTGACACTGGAAGGCAACCTGATCGACTTCGATCTCGGCGCCTTCTTCGGCTTGGGCCAAACGCTGACCTTCGAGCCCACCCTGATGTCGGAGCTGAATTTCAGCGTCCCCGTCCTGGTCGAGAGCAAAACCACCCCGGGCTTGTTTGAGGAATTGTCCAGCATGGTGCTGGCCGTTGGGGATGAATTCAATTTCATCCATCCCGGCGTGGATTTCCTGATCGATCCGACTTATTACCTCGAGAACAACTTTACCAATCAGACGGATTTTCTTATTTCGCCAGTCGCCTCGCTGGCCATCCTGCAGCTCAAGCTTACGGGACTTGTCGCATCGCTTCTGGGTGTGAATTTCGATGCAGCGCTATTTCAGCAGATCTTCCCGCTGGTTGATCCGATCCCGGTGGCAACGATCGGGAACGCCGATCCATTCGCGCTGCAGGGATTCGAGAGCTTTCGGGGAAGTTCCTTGTTTCTGAAGACCAGTGCCGCGTCGATTCCCGAACCGTCGGCACTGGCACTTGCCCTCATCGGGTTGGCCGTGATGTGGATGGGCCGCCGCAAGGCACTCCGGATAGCCGCGATCAGCCGTACAGGCAAAGCGCAACAGCAGGGCATTCAGGGAAGCTGACAGCCGGCCGGCACAGGCAGTTGCCGCGTCCCATTCAGTCAGGCTGCACTTCCTGCCAACTCGGCAGCGAGGCTGTCAGCCAGAAGCTGGACAGCAGCCAGAATACCGGTGCCGGATTCCCTGTCAGGCGCCGCATTGCCGATCTCGATGCCATACAGGTCCACCCTGGGCGGCAGGCTGCCGAGTTCACGCCCAAGCATCAAGGCATCCAGCACGCCGAACCCGTGGCTGGACAGTCCGCCGCGATATGCGGGCCAGTCCTGCTGATCGAATCGCCGGATGGTGCCGGGCTGGCCGTTGCCCTGCATGGCGTCGATCAGAATGGCCCAGTCAGCCTGCTCGATCAGGGTGATCAGCGTGGCACCGGGACGGTCCAGCTTGTCGATGACAATTTCGCCTCCCGTTTGCACGCCGCGGGCCAGTAAGGCATCGACCACCATCCAGCCGGCCTGGTCGTCACCCGAGGGCGAGCCGATACCGAGAATACACAGCCGTCTCACGAGCGATCGAGCTTGAAACGCAGGAAATGGGTGGCGCAGGAAATGCAGGGATCGTAGTTGCGGATGACTTTTTCGCAGTGCAGGCGCAGCGCATCGTCCGGGTGGTCGAGCCCGAAGTTGAGCAGCGACAGTCGCAGGTCTTCCTCGATGCGTCCCTGGTTCTGGCTGGTCGGCGGAACGATGCGGGCGCTGAGCACGCGGCCATCCTCATCCATTTCGTAACGGTGCCACAGCAGGCCGCGCGGCGCTTCGGTGCAGCCGGTGGCGATACCGGCACGCGGCGTGACGGGCTCCCAGGGTGAATCCGGAACGCGATACGCATCGAGCAGGCGGAGCGCTTCATGCAGCGCGAGCAGGATCTCCACCGCGCGCGCCCGCAGGCTGTGAAAGAGATTGCGGCTGGGCAGCGCCAGGCTGCTTTCGGCCAGCAGGGCCTTGACCGGTTCGGGCAGGCGCGCGTGGTTGAGATTCAGCCGTGCCAGCGGTCCGACCAGATACGGTTGATCGTGATAGGTGCTGAACAGCGCGGTGGAATGCGGCACGTGCTGTTCGGCGAAATGGGCGTCGAAGGCATCCGCTTCGATGAACCGCCCGTCGCTGACGCCGACGCCCCCCGTCTCGATGGCGTAATCGGTCGGGTGCTGCGTGGCCACCGAAACGAATGCCTGGTCGTCCTGCGGCATCGGGATCGCCGCCGCCCAGCGGATCAGCGTCTCGGCTTCCGGCAAGGCGGCGCGCAGTTTGTCCCGCATGATCTGAATGCGCGCCAGCGAGGGCGCGCCATGAAAACCGCCGATACGCACCCCCACCGGATGCACCGAGCGGGCGCCGAACAGGTCCATCAGCTCGTTGCCCAGCGCCTGGATGCGCAGGCCGCGACGAACCTCGTCCGGCGCGATCTTCGCCAGTTCGATCGCATTGCTGCAGCCGAAAAAATCCGGCGCCGCCAGCAGGTGGATGTGCAGACTGTGGCTCTGGATCCATTCGCCGCAGTAGAACACCCGGCGCATGTCGCGCGCCCACGGGCTCAGTTCGACGCCGAACAGTTTTTCCAGCGCCTGCGCGGCGGTGACCTGATAGGCCACCGGGCAGATGCCGCAGATGCGCGCCACCAGGTCGGGGATTTCGGTGTAGTGGCGACCTTCCAGAAACTTCTCGAAGAAGCGCGGCGGCTCGAAAATGCGCAGGCGCAACTGGGTGATGTCGCCATGCTCGACGCGCAGGTCGAGCGCGCCCTCGCCTTCCACCCGGGCGAGCACCGGCACGTGTATCGCGACGCTGCGCAACTGTTCAGTCATGGTGGTGAGCCCTGATCGCATCGGCAGCGGCGAGAAACACCGGCGCCTGGCTGTTGATCGACTGGAAACGCTGGGTCACGGCCTGCGGGGCCAGACCCTGGCTTTTGAATTGCGCTGCCAGCGCGTCGGTGTTGGCATTTTCCGCCGGGCCGTAACAGCCATAGCAGTCGCGACCCAGGCTGGGACACAGCGCGCCGCAGCCGGCCCGCGTCACCGGCCCCATGCAGGCGATGCCGCGGCTCACCATCACGCAGGGATAACCACGCTGCTTGCATTCGGTGCAGACCTTGTCGGCGTTGTCGCGCGGCGTCACGCCGAGCAGCAGGGCGTTCACCACCGCCAGCATCTGCGGGCCGCTGACCGGACAGCCCCATAGTTCGAAATCCACCTTCACATGGCTGGCGATGGGCGTCGAACGTTCGAGACTGGCGATCGCCTCGGGGTGACTGTAGATCTGCGCCACCCATCCCTCATCGAACACGCCGTTGCGCAGGCCCTGGATGCCGCCCGAGGTGGCGCAGGCGCCGATGGCGATCAGCAGGCGGCTGTGCGCACGAATATGCTGGATGCGCTCGGCGTCTTCCGGTGTCGACACGCTGCCTTCGACAAATGCAACGTCGACATCGGTATCCGGGTCGAGCGGCCCGGCTTCGGCGAAATGCACCAGATCGACCCGCCCGGCCAGCGTGAGCAGCTCCTCGCCCAGATTGAGGAAGGCCAGCTGGCAGCCGTCGCAGGAGCTGAACTTGTGCACCGCCACGCGCGGCTTGATGGGATCGGCTTTCGGCGTATTCATCAGAACCCCCTGTGCGCCAGCAAGGCCTTGACCTCGCCCCAGTTGAACACCGGACCGTCACGGCAGACGAAGCTGCCGCCGAGCTGGCAGTGGCCGCAGCGGCCCACGGCACACTGCATGTTGCGCTCCATGCTGAGATACAGGCGCGATTCCGGCAACCCGCGTGCCAGCAGGCTGTCGGCCGCCGCATGCATCATGCCCTCCGGCCCGCACATCATCGCCACGGCGCAGTCCGGATCGAAACTGGCGAGACCGAACAGTTCGGTCACCCGACCGACATGCCAGGGCCAGAACGCCGCACCCTCGCTCGCCGCCACCAGGACCTGGGTATCCGGCAGCTTTGCCCAGCGCTCGTACTGCTCGCGCCAGATCAGGTCTTCGGCATGCTTCACGCCCTGCACGATGACGAGCTTGCCGAAGCGCTCGCGGCGCCGCAGCACGTAATGGATGACCGACACGACCGGCGCGCAACCGAGCCCGCCGGTCACCAGAACGACATCGCATCCGCTCACTTCCTGCAGCGGCCAGCCGCGTCCGAACGGGCCGCGCAGGCCCACCTTGTCGCCCGATTGAAGCTTGGCCAGCCCCAGGGTCACGCGCCCCTGCGCGCGGATGGTGTGGCCGATGACATCGCGCTCTTCCGGATCGGACATGATGGAAATCGGCACCTCGCCGACGCCATAGAGATACAGCATGTTGAACTGGCCGGGGGCGAAGCGGTAGGCCGTCTGTGCCGCCGCGTCGTCAAGGCGCACCTGCAGGGTGAAGATGCCCGGCGACTCCTGGGTGCGCGCCACCACGGTGGCGACATGCGGCGCGCCGGCATCGATCCTGTTCGGCGTACTCATGGCTTCACCTCGCTGGCCGTCAGGGCGGCGACTTCCTCGGTCAGATCGATGCCCACCGGGCACCAGGCGATGCAACGGCCGCAACCGACGCAGCCGCTGCGGCCGAACTGGTCGTGCCAGGTGGCGAGCTTGTGGGTCAGCCACTGACGGTAGCGGCTGCGGATGTCGGGGCGCACGTTGAAGCCGTGCAGGTGGCCATGCGACTCGCCGAAGCACGAATCCCACATCCGCGCATGTTCGCTCGACGCGCCATCCAGTGCAGGTTCATCAAGCTCGGCGTGGCAGAAACAGGTCGGGCATACCGCTGTGCAGTTGCCGCAGGCGAGGCAGCGCGCCGCCACCTCGTCCCAGCGTGGATGTTCCAGCCGCTTCATCAGGACATCGCGCAACGTGCGTCCGGGCAGACTGCGCGTCTGCGAAGCTGCGGCGGACACGCCCTGCCGACGAGCAGCCTCGATCTGTTGCGAAGTGGCCGGCGCAAGCTTGAGGGCATCGAGTACCGCTTCGCCCTTTTTGCTGCCCGACACTGCGACGAAGCCGTCCGCCAGTTCGGCCAGCGCAAGATCGTAGCCCGCGGTCGGAGTCGGGCCGTCTCCGGTGGACGCGCAAAAACAGGTCGGTGCCGGTTCGGCACATTGCACCGCCACCAGGAAAAGTTGTTCGCGTCGTTCAGCATAGTGCCGATCGCGCCGCCCTTCGCGCAGGAAATGCGCGTCCTGCAGTGCCAGCGCCGCCAGGTCGCAGGCACGCACGCCGATGATGGCCTGCGCAGGCACGACCGGTTTCACCGCAGCGAACTGCTGGGCGCCCGCCGCGTCCCGCTCCACTCGCCACAGCGTCTCCTTCGCCGCAAACGTCTGCGGCTTGATGGCCTGCGGACCGTTGGCCCAAGCGAAATAACGATTATGGGGGTCCTGCGTCAGCCGGTAGCGGCCGGGTGCCTGCTCTGCCTGCAAGCCACGTGGCAGGCCATCGGGCGCATCGAGTTCGCGCATCACGATGGCACCGTTTTCCACCGCCGGCCCCAGACATTGGTAACCCAGCTGCATGAGCCGGGCCACCAGCACATGCATGTGATCAAGGGGAAGGAATCCGGCCTGGTCGGGCTGAGAGAGCATGGTCTGGGATAGGTCGTTTTCTACAGTGTAGGCACAAAGCCACGCAGGAACCAGACCCTTATGTTTCTTGCGGGGTGAGGCATCATCACGCTGAAAAAAAACCGGCGGCGGCGTTCGCTATAATGCGCCTTTCCGCAGCAATGAAGGAGTGTGCCATGCAGCAGCAACTCGACGTGTTCGTCGCTTCCCTGACTTCGTTCTGGACCCAGCTGGCCAGCTTCGTCCCGCAATTGCTGGCCGCCCTGCTGCTGCTGTTCGTCGGCTGGCTGCTTGCCAATCTGGTGCGTACCGGGGTCATGAAACTGCTGGACCTGCTGCGTTTCGACAGCCTCGCCGAAAAGACCGGCATTGAAGCCTTCCTCAAGCAGGGCAATCTGGACGTGTCGCTGTCGCGCATTCTGGCCAAGCTGGCCTACTGGATCGTGATCTTTGTCGTCGTCGTCACGGTGGCCAACAGCCTGGGCTTGCACATGGTGGCCGAGTTGTTCAACAAGGTCGTGTTCTACATTCCCAACATCATCGTCGCCATCCTGGTGCTGGTATTCGGCGTACTGGTGGCGCGCTTCATCAACCGCATGGTGTTCGCCTACCTCAACAACATCGGCGTGCAGGGCGCGCTCACCATCAGCACGCTGTCGGAGTATGGCGTCATCATTTTCGTGGTGTTCGTGGCGCTGGAACAACTGGCGATCGGAACCAATCTGCTCACGGCCGCCTTCCAGATCGGCTTCGGCGCGGTCGGGCTGGCATTTGCGCTGGCGTTCGGTCTGGGCGGCCGCGAGTGGGCTGCCGGCGTGATCAAGAAACTGACTGAAAAATAAACCGATCCGGCGGGCACGCCCGCCGGATCCGATGCGTCAACGCATGCGCGGCTTGCGGGTGTGCTTGTCCGGCACGCCGCGCATTTGCCGGCGCGGGCTGGGCGCCATGCCGGCCCATTCCATCACGCGCGCGACCAGGTCGTCGTCGAGTTCCATCTTCTGTCCGCGGCGCAACTGCGGCGGCAACGCGATCGGGCCGAAGCGGATGCGCGTGAGCCGCGACACCGTCAGGCCAAAATGCTCGAACAGCCGCCGCACTTCGCGCTTGCGACCCTCCTTGATCACCACGCGATACCAGCGGTTGGCGCCCTCGCCGCCGGCGGCGAAGCAGCTCTGCAACTGCGCCGGGCCGTCGTCGAGCTCCACCCCGGACAACAGCTGCGCGATCATGTCCTCGGTCAGTTCGCCGAGTACCCGCACCGCGTACTCGCGTTCGACTTCGAAGCGCGGGTGCATCAGCTGGTTGGCCAGCTCGCCGTCGGTGGTGAAGACCATCAGGCCGTCGGTGTTGTAGTCGAGCCGGCCAATCNNAACGCGTCAAACACGGTGGCGCGACCCTTGGGGTCGTCGCGGGTAACGATCTCGCCTTCCGACTTGTGGTAGATCAGGATGCGGGTGCGCTTCTCGTCGAAGCGCAGGTAGACACGGCGGCCGCTGACCTTGACGATGTCGCGCGGCCCGACCTTGCTGCCGATCGTGGCGGTCTCGCCGTTGACCTGAACGCGTCCCTCGGCGATCCATTCCTCCATCTCGCGGCGCGAGCCCAGCCCGGCTGATGCCAACGCTTTTTGCAGGCGTTCGCTCGGCGCCTCGGGGGCGATCGCCTGCTGCAGGCGGCTCGCTGCACGCCCCATGGGGGCGGTGGGTTNNGAACGGCGGATGGGGGATGCGGGGCGGGCCATATTCAGGTGATCTCGGTAACTGCGTCGTCAGGCGCGGTGTCGGCACGGGCGGTTTCGATCACCGCGCCAAACGCCTGGGGGACGCTATTGTCCGCCAAATCCTCGCGCAATTCAGGAATTAATGCCGTTTCGTCCGGCGTGACCAGGTTGCCGAGCTCTTCCAGCGGCGGCAACTCCGACAGCGTGACGAGGCCCAGGTCGCTGAGGAAATGCCCGGTGGTGCCGAACAGCGCCGGACGTCCCGGCACGTCGCGATGGCCGATCGCCTCGATCCAGCCGCGCTCCTCCAGCGTCTTGATGATATTGGGATTGACCGAGACGCCACGGATGTCCTCGATGTCGCCGCGCGTCACCGGCTGGCGGTAGGCGATGATGGCGAGCGTTTCCAGCACCGCACGCGAGTAGCGCGGCGGCTTCTCGTTCTTCAGCCGCGACAGCCAGGGCTGCATCTCGGCGCGCGTCTGGAAGCGCCAGCCATCGGCCACCTGCACCAGCTCCACGCCGCGGCCGTGCCACTGCGCACGCAAGTCGTCCAGAGCGCGACGCAGCACGTCGTTGGACAGACCTTGATCGGGCGCATCCTGCTCGAACATGCGCTTGAGCTCGGCCAGCGACAGCGGCTCGATGGTCGCCAGCAAGGCGGCTTCCAGCACGACTTTCAGGTCTTCGGGATTGTCACTCGGCTGCAGATTCATGGAGTTTTACGTAAATGGGGGCAAACGGCTCGGCCTGCGTCACGTCGAGCAGGGTTTCCTTGGTGAGTTCGAGTACCGCG
Source organism: Thiobacillus sp. (assembly GCA_003510325.1). GTDB lineage: Bacteria > Pseudomonadota > Gammaproteobacteria > Burkholderiales > Thiobacillaceae > Thiobacillus. The sequence goes on from DONB01000151.1 coordinate 10,674, forward strand.
AGGAACGTGACCACGAGTTCGTGTACGGTTGAGGCGTCCGGAAACAGGTCCTTGAATTCCATGAACTCGCCCGGGGTCAGGCGCTTCAGGATGCGACTCATGTGCTCGCGGATCGACAGTTCCTGGCGGCCGATGCGGTGGTGCGTGCGGTTCTNNAGCTTCATCTGCTCGTATTCCAGCAGCCGACGCACCAGCTCGGCACGCGGATCGTCTCCCTCGTTCGCCTCGTCGGCCTGCTCGCGGCGCGGCAACAGCATGCGCGACTTGATGTCGATCAGCATTGCCGCCATCAATAGGTATTCCGCAGCCAGTTCCAGCCGTGTCGCACGTGCCGCTTCGACGTAGGCCATATACTGCTTGGTGAGCGCCGCCATCGGGATGTCCAGCACGTCGAGGTTCTGGCGGGTGATCAAGTACAGCAGCAGATCGAGCGGACCCTCGAAGGCGTCGAGGAAGACTTCGAGCGCGTTTGGCGGAATGTAAAGATCCTGCGGCAGTTCGGTGAGCAGCTCACCGCGCACCTTGACGACGGGTGCGGGCGGCGTGTCGAGGAGCACGGGCGCATTCATGCGGGCATTTTAACCGACTCGGCCGCCGGCCCAGCGGCTTTTGGCACGCTTTATCCCGTGTTCGCCGGGAGATCCTGTCTTTGCACTTGCATTTTACCGAACGGTCAACTAGCATCCGTTTCATGAATATCGCAACCGACACCCGTTCCCGCATCATCGCGGCCGCCAAGCCCCGTTTTCATTCGCGCAGCTACGCCAACGTGGGCATCCAGGAAATTTGCGAGAGCGCCGGTGTGCAGAAAGGCAGCTTCTACCACTTCTTTCCGTCCAAGCGCGATCTGGTCATGGCCGTCATCGACGAGTTCGCCGACGAATGGGCCCACGGCTTCGTCGCCGAAGCCTTCGACCCTGCCCTGCCGCCGATGGAGCGGATCGACTATCTGGTCGACGCCGCCTACTTCTGGCAGAAGTCGATCAAGCAGGTACACGGCCGCATGCTCGGCTGCATCTTCGGCAACCTGACGCTGGAGGTCAGCACCCAGGACGACATCCTGCGCGCCAAGCTGCTGGCGATCTTTTCGCGCGCGAAGTCGCGCTTCAAGGACACCCTGGAGGAAGCCGTCGCCGCCGGCACCATCGCGCCCCTCGACGCCGACCTGACCGCCGAAGCCATGCTCGCTTATCTCGAAGGCGTGATCCTGCTCGCCAAGTCGCAAAACGATCCCGAGGTGATCTACCGCCTCGGCCCCGCCATCAAGACCCTGCGCGTCGAAGCGGCCGCCTGATTCCCATGCTGGCCCGCTTTTTTTTCGCCCCTTGGTTAACCGACCGGTCTAGCGATGTCCTCAACCCATCCTTCACTGGCCTTTGCCGACTTCAATCAGTCTTTTCGCGCGGCAATTTTTTTGCCGATTTTCTTGACCGGACGGTCATCTACTAGAGGAGGTTTCACCATGAGCACGAACGCAACCCAGACCCTGGACGCCCGCGGCATGAACTGCCCGCTGCCCATCCTGCGAACCAAGAAGGCCCTGACCGACCTCGCCAAAGGCGAGACGCTCGCCATCACCGCGACCGACCCCGGCTCGCTCAAGGACATGCAGGCCTTCTGCAAGCAGACCGGCAACGAACTGGTCTCGTCGAGCGAGCACCAGGGCGAGTTCGAATTTCTCATTCGCAAGTCATAAGGAGACGACCATGGGAGCCACAGACAAACTGCTTGCCCAAAGCCTCGACCCGGCCCTGCTCGACCAGTGGTTCGACCAGCGCTTCGAAGCGAAGATGGCCGAGCGCGAAGCCGCGCACGTGCCGTCGCTGTCGATCATCGCGACCAAGGGCACGATGGACTGGGCGTACCCGCCGTTCATCCTGGCATCCACCGCCGGGGCGCTGGGCTGGGACGTGTCGGTTTTCTTCACCTTCTACGGGCTGGAACTGCTCAAGAAGGATCTGCATCTCGAGATCAGTCCGCTCGGCAATCCCGGCATGCCGATGAAAATGCCGTTCGGGCCGCAATGGCTGCAGGACATCAATTGGAAGGTGCCGAACGTCGTCATGGCCGGAATTCCGGGATTCGAAAAAGTGGCGACCGGACTGATGCAGCAGACGGTGAAGAACAAGGGCGTCGCCAGCATCGACGAACTGCGCAGCGCCTGCCTCGAGGCCGACGCCAAGCTCTACGCCTGCCAGATGACGGTGGACCTGTTCGGCTATTCGCAGGACGAGTTCATTCCTGAGATCGCGGGATGGATCGGCGCGGCAAGCTTCCTGCCGCAGGCGCAGAAGTCGGACGTTTGCCTGTTCATCTGAAATCGCCAAGGCAAAACGTAAGGCAGGGCAACCGGGATACGCTCGGCTTGCCCTGCTCCCTTGAACAACGGCAGATCAGTCAGGGCCGAACACCACCGCCGCCACATCCTGATACCGCTTCGCGAAATGCACGGTCAGCCCGGCGCGGATGTGGTCGGGCAGCTTGTCGAAGTCGCGCCGGTTGGCCTCGGGCAGGATCAGCTCGGCGATGCCGACGCGGCGCAGNNCACGGCAGCACCTGGCCGGTAAGGGTGAGTTCGCCTGTCATCGCCAGCGGATGGCCGATTTTCCGGTTCTTGGCCAGCGACAATAACGCGGTCGCCATGGTGACGCCGGCGCTGGGGCCGTCCTTGGGGGTAGCGCCTTCCGGCACGTGCAGGTGGACGAAGCTGGTGTCGAAGAAGGTACGGTCCGCACCATAGGCTTTCAGGTGCGAGGCGACATAACTGTAGGCGATCTCGGCCGACTCCTTCATCACTTCGCCCAGCTTGCCGGTGAGCTTGAAGCCGCGGTTGAGGGTATGCACACGGGTCGCCTCGACCGGCAACGTCGCGCCGCCCATCGCGGTCCACGCCAGCCCGGTGACGACCCCCACCCCGCTCATCGGTTTTTCTTTCGTGAACACCGGCTTGTCGAGATAGGCCTCGACTTCCTTGACGCCAATTCTGATCGGGGTCGCCGCGCCACCGAGGACCTTGACCACGGCCTTGCGCGCCACGCGGCCCAACTGCTTTTCCAGGTTGCGCACCCCGGCTTCGCGCGCATAACCCTCGATGACGTGACGGATCGCACCTTCGCTGATGACGAGCTGATGCTTCTTCAGCCCGGACCGCTCCAGCACGCGCGGCCACAGATGGTGCTTGGCGATGGCGATTTTTTCCTCGGTGATATAGCCGGACAAACGGATGACTTCCATCCGGTCGAGCAGTGCCGACGGAATCGAAAAATCGTTCGCGGTGCAGATGAACAGTGCCTTCGACAAGTCGAAGCGCACGTCGAGGTAATGGTCGAGAAAGTCGGCGTTCTGCTCGGGGTCGAGCACTTCCAGCAAGGCCGATGCGGGGTCGCCCTGGAAGCTGGCGCCGATCTTGTCGATCTCGTCGAGCATGATGACCGGGTTGGCCGATTCCACTTCTTTGAGCGCCTGCACGAACTTGCCGGGCATCGCGCCGATGTAGGTGCGGCGATGCCCCTTGATCTCGGCCTCGTCGCGCATGCCGCCGACGGAGAAGCGGTAGAACTTGCGTCCCAGCGCCTCGGCGACGGATTTTCCGATCGAGGTTTTCCCCACGCCGGGCGGACCGATCAGCAGCAGGATCGAGCCCGCCATTTCGCCGCGCATGGCGCCGACGGCGAGGAATTCGATAATGCGCTCTTTCACGTCCTCCAGCCCGTCATGGTCGCGGTCGAGGATGCGGCGTGCGCGATCGAGGTCGATCTTGTCCTGCGTATGCACGCCCCACGGCAGCACGGTCAACCAGTCGAGATAGTTGCGGGTGACGGTGTATTCCGGCGAGCCGGTCTCCAGCAGCGAGAGCTTGTGCTTCTCCTCGTCGATGCGCTTTTTCGCCTGTTCCGGCAGCGTCAGCTTGGCGATGCGCTCGTTGAAGGTATCGAGTTCGGCGGTCTTGTCGTCCTTGGCAAGACCAAGCTCCTTCTGGATCGCCTTCAACTGCTGGCGCAGGAAGAACTCGCGTTGCTGTTCGCTCATCTTTTCGTCGACCTTCTCGCGGATGTCCGACTGCAGGCGGGCAACGTCGAGCTCTTTCTTCAGCAGCACCAGCACCTTTTCCATGCGCTTCTTGAGGGCAAAGGCCTCCAGCACGTCCTGCAGCTCCTGCTTCGACGCCGTGGTCAGGCTGGCGGCGAAATCGGTCAGCTTCGAGGGCTCGTTGGGGCCGAAGCGGTTGAGGAAGAACTTCAGTTCCTCCGAATACAGCGGATTGAGCGGCAGCAACTCCTTGATGGTGTTGATGATGGCGATCGAATAGGCACGGATTTCCTCCGATTCCGGCTTGCCCGGTTCGTTCGGGTACTCGACCCTGACCTTGTAGGGCACGGTGTCCGACAGCCACTCGACGATGCGGAAACGCCGCGAGCCTTCGGCGATGAACTGCATCTTGCCGTCGGAACGCACCGGATGATGGATTCGCACCACCGTGCCGACATTGCGGAAATCCGCCCGCTTGATGTCGTCGGTGTTGTCGGGCTTGACCACCACCAGGCCCACCATGTGATGCGGGGTGTCGCCGATGGCTTCCACGGTCGACAGCCACGGCGCCTCGTTCATCAGGAGCGGCAGCGTCTGCGCCGGGAAAAACGGCTTCTCGGTCAGGGGCAGCAGGTAGAGTTCGGCCGGCAGCACCGGCGTGGCCGGCAACTGGCGGTCGTCGGGAATGACTTCGCCTTCAAGTGCGGGGTCGTTGGGCATGCCCTGATCTTCTCAATCCAGACAACGGAAAGTGAAGTATCGGGCCTATCCGCCGGTTTTCAAGGGCGCGTCGTGCTGGCCGGTCCCGGATTGGGGCGGACCGGTATTTCCTCGACGAGGTCCGGCAAACCGGACAGGATCATCAATTCGACCCTGCGGTTGCGCGCCCGCCCTTCCGGCGTGTCGTTGGAGGCGATCGGCTTGCTGGCCTCGCGCCCGACGGCGAGCAGGCGCTCGGGGGCGATGCCGTTGTCGGCCAGCAGGCGCACCACGCTGGTGGCCCGCACCGCAGACAATTCCCAGTTGGACGCATAGGTCGAATTGCTGATCGGCACCACATCGGTATGGCCGGTGATTTCAAGATTGAAGGGTTCGTTCTTCAGGGTGTCCGCCACGGCACGCAGCACCGCCAGCGAAGCGGGTTCCAGTTCGGCCTGCCCGGGTTCGAACAGCACGTTGGCATTGATCTCGATGCTGACGCCGCGCCGGCTCTGGGTCACCCGCACCATGCCCTCCTTCGCCAGCGGCGCCATCACGTCGAGCAGGTTGCCTGCCACCTCGGTCATGTGCGCCTGCTCTTCGATCGCCTGCTGCTGCCTCAGCGTGCGTTGCCGGACTTCGGGCGGCAGGGCCTGCGGGGTCAGTTGCGGCACCGGGACATCCCCGGCCGACGTTTTGCCGAAGGCGTCCCCCAGCGCGCCCGCCAGGACACGGAATTTGTTTTCATTGACCGCAGAGATGGCGTACATCACCACGAAGAACGCGAACAGCAGCGTGATGAAATCGGCGTAGGAGATCAGCCAGCGGTCGTGGTTGTCGTGATCGGAGGCGATGCGGCGGCGACGACGCATCAGAGATAGCCTTTCAGGCGCGCCTCGATGATGCGCGGGTTGTCGCCGTCTCCCGCTACTTCCTGGACGCCGAGCTCTGCGCGGGCCGCTTCGTGTAGTTTTTTGCAGGCTTCTTCCCTGGTCATCTTTCACCTCAAGAGTTAGCCCCGGCGAACCGGGGNNCCCGCGCCGCCTGGCGCTCGGCGGTCTCGAAGCCGACGATCTGCACATCGAGGGTGTCGCGCAGCTTGGCCGCATCGGCACCGTCGACCAGCAGTTGCAGGCCGGTCCGCTGAAACGGATCGTGCGTCAGGTTGAGGTGCTTCTCCAGCGCCAGCATGCCCTCCTGGCGAGCGGTGTGCGACCACTGCACCACGCGCCGGATCAGTGCGCCGGCCTCCGGTTCGGGCGGGCGGAACGCCCACTTCGCCATGCGCACCCCCTTGAGGAAAACGGGCAGGGGGTAATGCAGCAGCACCGCCGCCAGCGTGCCGATCACGACGATGACGAAGGCGGCCGGCTGCAGGAACAGGCCGATCTGCCCGCCTTCCATCGCCTGGCCACCAAGAATGGCGACCCCTGCCAGCCCGAGCCCGATCAGGCTGCCACGATCCATGCGTCTTCCTTCAGTTTGCTGCGCAGCCGCGCGATGGCCTGGCCGTGCAGCTGGCAGATGCGCGATTCACTGACGCCGAACACTTCGCTGATTTCGCGCAGGTTGAGTTCCTGCTCGTAATACAGCGACATCAGCAGCTGCTCGCGCTCGGGCAGGTTTTCGATGCCGGCGATGATGCACGCGCGCAGATTGGCGTCGAGCAGTTGAGGCAAGGGCATGCTCGCCTCGTCCGCCGACTGCTTGTCGAGAAAGGAGTCGTCCTCGTCGGATTCGCCGAAATCCTCGAAATACAGCAACTGATGGCCGCGCGCGTCGCCCAGCATGGACTGGTATTCGGCGAGCGGAATTTTCATGGCCTCGGCAATTTCGGTTTCGCTCGGCTGCCGCCCGAGTTTATGTTGCAGCGCGCCGATGGCCTGCTCGATCTTGCGCATCGACTGCCGTGCGCTGCGCGGCAGCCAGTCGGACTGGCGCAGCTCGTCGATCATCGAGCCGCGTATGCGCTGGATGGCATAGGCCTCGAACTGCGCGCTCTGCGCTTCGTCGTAGCGGCTGACGGCATCGAGCAGGCCGATCATGCCGGCCTGAACCAGATCGTCTTCTTCCACGCTCGGCGGCAGCCGGCCCATCATGTGATGGGCCAGCCGCTTGACCATCGGCATGTATTGCGTCAGCAGGTCGCTTTTCTCGCTTTTTCCTGTTGCGGTGTACATGGGTTCATCCCCTTCTGTAGGCTTCCACCAAGCGTCCGCCCTGGATCACGCGCTGCATGAATCCGCCGACGCTGCCCAGGCTGGGAGGAGACGGCCAGCGCAGCAGGCCGTCGGCCAGCTTGCGGAACTGGGAGGTGGACTGGGCGACCGGAAACGCATCCACCACCGAGGTGTGCAGATGGCCCGCCCGGGTCAGGCGATCGTCGAGTGGAATATACCCCAGGTAATCGACCGAGACGCCCAGATAGCGCTCGGCCGTCTGGGCAAAATTGTGCGCCACGGCCTGCGCCTGTTCCGGCGACTCCATCCGATTGAGCAGCAGGCGGAACTGACGCTTGCCGAAATTGTGCGCCAGCCGTTTCACCAGCGTGTAGCCCTGCGTGATCGCCGTGCTGCCGGGCGGCAGCACCACCATGATCTCGGAGGCGGCCAGGCCCAGCGGCAAGGCATCGGGATCGGTGGCTTCTTCCATGTCCACCAGCACCACGTCGACGCCGCACTGCAGGCGATTGAAACTCTGCGCCAGCCATTCCTGATCCTGCTCGGACAGGCGTCCCAGACGATTGAAGCCGCCGCCGATCGGTAGCACCTGCACATTGTCTGGACCGTTGAGCATCAGCGCATCCAGGGTGCAGCGCCCTTCGATCACATCCGACACGTCGTAGCGCGGCGTCAGCCCCAGCGCGGCGCAGGCGCCGCGGCCATGCTGATCCTGGTCGATGATGAGTACGTCGCGCCCGGAGCGTCCCAGGGCGACAGCCAGATTGGCGGTTGCGGCCGTCTTGCCCGCGCCCTGCTGTCCCGACATCACGGTAATGACCTGAAACCCGGTCTGCCCCAGCAGACGGCGCAGTCCGGCGGCCTGATCACTGACGAATTTATCCAAGGGCCACCGCGCTTTCACGATTCGGGGTTTGCATGCCGGAAAGCGCGAACGCCAGTTCACTGTCGTCCAGCTTCCAGGGCGAGGACAGCGTGCGGGTCTTGAAGGCGCGGTGAATCAGGTACTGGCGATTGGCCAGGTGCAGATCCTCCGGCACGCGCTGGCCGGTCGCCAGATAATGCACGTTGAGTTCATGGCGGATCGCGCAATCGAGCGCCGGGCCGAGGCTCGCCGCCTCGTCGACTTTCGACAGGATGCAGCCGTCCAGTCCGCGCGTCTGGTAGGCCTGCACCACCTCGTTCAGGGTATCTCCGTGGCTGGTCGCGTTGAGCAGCAGCAGGCGCTTGATCGGCTTGCCAGCCTGGCACAGCATCTCGACCTGTTCGGCGACGGCCTGATCGCGCTGGCTCATGCCGACGGTATCGATCAGTACCGTGTGCTTGTTGCGCAGTTCGGACAGCGCCAGTCGCAGGTCGGCGGCATCGCGCACCGCATGCACGGTCACGCCGAGGATCTTGCCGTAGATACGCAGTTGCTCATGG
>DONB01000035.1 GCA_003510325.1 Thiobacillus sp.
CGGCGAGGATCAGAAAGACCATCAGCACCGCCAACCCCAGCGCGAGACCCGACGTCCCGCTCGAGCGCTTCTCCTGGAATGAGGCACTGGTCCATTCGTAGCTGAAGTCGGGCGGCAGCGTCTTCTTCGCGATCTCGTCGACGATGGCGAGCGCCTGTCCCGAACTGATGCCCGGCACCGCACTGCCCATGATCTTGACCGCCTGCAGGTTGTTGTAGCGGTCGAGCGTCTCCGGACCGGACGAGAAACTGACGCGCGCCAGCGCCGACATCGGCACCATGTCACCCGCTTCGTTGGGAACGAACAGTGCCGACACGTCCTGCGGCGTCTTGCGCGCACCCGGCTCGGCCGACATCAGCACCTGCCAGGTGCGGCCATACTTGTTGAAGTCGTTGNNTCGTCGATTTTCACGCCGAGCATCTTCGCCTTCTCGCGGTCGACATCGACATACAGCTGCGGCACGTGCGGCCGCCACAGCGTCAGCACCTGCGCAAGGCGCTTGTCCTGGCGAGCAGCGGCGAGGAAGGCATCGCTCACCTCGGCGAGTTTTTTCGGCCCGCCTTCGCCCTTGTTCTGGATATAGAACTCGAAGCCGCCGGCATTGCCCAGCCCGAAGATCGGCGGCGGCGCGAAAGCCAGCACCAGCGCCTCGCGAATACCCGCAGTGGACCCCATCATCTCGCCGACCATCTGCTGGATGGTTTTCTCGCGCTCGTCCCAGTGGCGCGCCGCGACGAAAATCGTCGCCGCGCTGTTGCGGAAACCACCGCCGAGGAAATCCAGGCCGGCAAAGGCGACCACGTGCTCGACCGTGGGGTCCTTGCGGACGATCGCGTCGACCTGCTTGACCACCGCCTCGGTACGCGACAGCGCCGAGCCGTCGGGCAGGTACACCGCGCTGATGTAATAACCCTGATCCTCGTCCGGCACCAGGCTGCCGGGCGTGAACTTCCACAGCGTGACCGCGGCGGCGATCATCAGAAGGTAGATCGACAGCGCCACCAGCGAGCGCCGCATGAGGAATTTCACGCCGCCCTGGTAATGCCGGGTCATGCCGGCGAAGCCGCGGTTGAAGGCGCGGAAGAAGCGTCCCGGCTCGTGCGGTTTTTCGCCTTTCAGCAGCGCCACGCAGAGTGCCGGCGTCAGCGTCAGCGCGACGATGCCCGAAATCACCACCGAGATGGCGATCGTCACGGCAAATTGCCGGTAGAGTTCGCCAGTGAGTCCGCCCAGGAAGGCGATCGGAATGAACACCGCGCACAGCACCAGCACGATCGCGATCACCGGCCCGGTGACCTCGCGCATCGCCAGCAACGCGGCTTCGCGCGGCTCCTTGCGTTCCTCGTGGATGATGCGCTCGATGTTCTCCAGCACCACGATGGCATCGTCGACCACGATGCCGATCGCGAGCACCATGCCGAACAGCGTCAGCGTATTGATCGAATAGCCGAGCAGCAGCAGGCCGACGAAGGTGCCCAGAAGCGACACCGGCACGGCGAGAATGGGGATGAGCGTCGCGCGCCAGTTCTGCAGGAACACGAACACCACCAGCACCACCAGCAGGATCGCCTCGCCCAGCGTCTTCACCACCTCGCGGATCGACACCTCGACGAAGCGTGTGGTGTCGTAGGGCACGGCATAGTCGAGACCTTCCGGGAAGCGCTTCTTCAGTTCCTCGACCGTGCGCGTGACCTCGTCGCCGACCTCGAGCGCGTTGGCGCCGGGCTGCAGGAAAATGCCCACCAGCGTCGCCGGCTTGCCGTTGTAGAGGCCGGCGAAGTCGTAGTCCTTGGAGCCGAGTTCGACCCGCGCCACATCCTTCAGGTACAGCAGCGAGCCGTCCGCGTTGGCACGCACCACGATGCGCTCGAATTCCTTCGGATCGGCGAGTCGCCCCTTGGCGGTGAGCGAATACACCAGCGCCTGGCCATTGTCGACCGGCGGCTGGCCAATCTTGCCGGGAGCGAACTGCGCGTTCTGCTCGTTGATCGCGCGAGTGAGATCACTCACCGTCACGCCAAGCTGCGCCATACGGTCGGGCTTCAGCCAGATGCGCATGGCGTAATCCTTGGCGCCGAAGATCTGCACGTTGGTCGTGCCCGGGATACGCTTCAGCCGGTCCAGCACGTTGAGCGTGACATAGTTGCTGGTGAAGAGATCGTCGTAGCGGCCGTCTGGCGAGAGGAAGGCAAGCACCTGCAGGAAAGCCGACGAGCCCTTCTCCACCGTCACGCCTTGGCGTCGCACTTCTTCCGGCAATCGCGCCTCGGCCTGCTTGACGCGGTTGTTGACGTTGAGCGCAGCCTTGTCGACGTCGGAACCGATCTCGAAGGTGACCTGGATTTCCAGAACGCCGTTGGAGGCGGAGGTCGACGACATGTACATCATGTCCTCGATGCCGTTGATCGCGTTCTCCAGCGGCGCCGCGACGGTCTGCTCCAGCACTCCCGCCGACGCGCCCGGATAGATCGCACGCACCGTCACCACCGGCGGCGCGATCTCCGGATACTGGGCGATCGGCAATACGCGCATCGCCAGCAGGCCGGCGAGCACGACGAGAATGGACAGCACGACCGAGAAGATCGGCCTGTCGATGAAAAAGCGCGAGAACATGTCGGCCCCTTACGGTTTCGTTGCCGCAGGCGCTGCGTCTGCGGGCGTCGGCGCGATCGGCATGCCGGGGAAGAAAATCCGCGCCATGCCGTCGACAATGATCTTGTCTCCGGGCTTCAGCCCTTTCTTGATGACCCAGCGCCCGCCGCCTTGCCCGGGCTCGCTGCCCCCCACCCAGGCCCCGACCTCGACCGGACGCGGTAACGCGACGGTCATGCCTTTTTCGCCGGGCGTGGCGACGTAGACGAATTTTCCGGTGGGGCCGTCCAGCACGGCCGGCTGCGGCACGCTGATCGCGTCCGGCAGCTGGCCACCTTCGACGACCACCCTCACGAACTGGCCCGGCTTCAGGGCGCCGTCGGCATTGGCGAACTCGGCGCGCATGTCGAACGCGCCGGTCTGGGCGTTTGCCTTGTAATCGCTGAAATTGAGCGTTCCGGTGGCATCGACGCGGGTGCCGTCGGCGAGCACTAGGCCGACCTGCTGCCGGCCCTGTTCGAGCGTGCCTTCCGCACGCTGCCTTTCCAGCGCCAGCCGTTCGTCCTCGCCGATCGAGAAACGCGCATAAATGGGGGCGATCTGCGCCAGCATGGTAAGCGCCGGCCCGGTGGCGCTCACCAGCGCGCCTTCCACCTGCAGCGCACGTCCCATCACGCCGGACAGCGGCGCGCGGATTTCGGTATAGCCGAGATTGATGCGTGCGTCGGCGAGATTCGCCTCGGCCGTGCGCACCCCCGCTTCGGTCACCGCCACTGCGGTTTGGGTGGCGTCGAGCGCGCGCGCACTGACGAAGCCTTGCGCGGCAAGCGTGCGGTTGCGGTCGAGTTCGAGTTTCGCTTCTGCCAGCAGGGCTCGCCGGTTGGCCAGCTCGGCGCCCGCCGCCCGCGCCTGCGCGGCCAGGCTTGCGCCGTCGAGCTTGAACAGCAGCGCACCGGCTTTCACCGGCGCGCCTTCCTCGAAATAGCGCCGCTCGATGACGGCCGCGACGCGCGGGCGGATTTCCACCTCGCGCGAGGCTTCCAGCCGGCCGACGTATTCGAAGCTGACCGGCACGGTCTGCGCGACGACCGTCTCCACGGTCACCTGCGCCGGAGGAGGCGCGCCGCCGCCCTGCTGTGCTGTTTCCTGTTGTCCGCAGGCGGCGAGCAGTGCCGCCAGACTCAAAACAATAGGTAGTGACGATCGGCGCATGGCGCTCCCCTCGGGCTGTCAATCCGACTATGATAAAAGCATACATGCACGAATGTAAATTTGCCCGCTGTACGGGACAATCACCCCATGGTCAAGAAAACCCGAGAAGAAGCCCTCGCCACCCGCGAGTCCCTCCTTGCCGCCGCGCTTCAGGTGTTCCGCGAGCGCGGCGTCGCCCATACGCGACTCTCCGATGTCGCCGAACGCGCCGGCGTGACGCGCGGCGCGATCTACTGGCATTTCAAGGACAAGGCCGAACTGTTCCAGGCCGTCTGCGAACGCGGCACCCTGCCGGTGGAGGCCTTGCTGGCCGAGGCCAGCCAGAGCGCACAGGACGATCCGCTCGCCACGGTACGGCAGCTCGCCCTGATGGCGCTGACCCAGTTGGCGCAACACCCCGACACCCAGGCGATGTTCGACGTGATCTTCCACAAATGCGAATTCACCGAGGATCTGGCGCCGGTGGTGGCGAAAAACGATGCCGACCGTGCGGCCTGCCTGTCGCAGGTACAACAGCTGTTCGAGCAGGCGGTCGCTTGCGGCCAGTTGCCGCCCGTTACCGACACCTTCCTCGCCACACAGGGCTTGCACGCCTACATGGTGGGGCTGATGCACGAATGGGTGCTGAACCCTGAGAGCTACGATCTCGCCGCGTGCGCGGCGCCGTTGCTCGACTGCTATTTGAGCGGGCTGACCACCCGCCCCCCGGTCTGCCGGCCGGCGGCTGGCTAGAACGGATCCGCCGCACCCGCTGCTGCGCTCATTCGTAATCTTCGGCGTGACGGATCTCGATATTTTCCCGATAGAACTGTTCCAGTTCGTCCTGGTAGAAGAATCGCGCCTCGCCGAACGCCGGCTTGAGCTCGTTTAGCCACGTGGCCGCCTCGTCGTAACGAGCAAAGAACGGGCGATGCACCCAGTCGGGATTGCGTCCCTGGATGAAACGCATCTCAATCACTTTCTCCCCCCGCACTTCGCTCACGCCCAGCACCTGCACCTTCCCGGGGTTGGCGGACATGCTCGGCCCGCGCACGGTGCGGCACAGGCCGCTGACCCGTTGGTAGGCCTCGCGGAAGATCTCCCAGGCGCGCACCAGCGGCACGGCGAAGTAATGCTGCGCGCCAGTATCGCGGGCGACAAACATGTAGTAGGGCACGCAGCCCAGCAGCACCTGCCGGCCCCACATCTCCTGCCACAGCGCAGGATCGTCGTTGATGTGACGCAAGAGCGGCGACTGGGTTCGGATCACCGCGCCGGTCTGCCTGACCCGGTCGATCGCATCGCGCACCGGCGCGGGCTCTAGTTCGCTGGGGTGGTTGAAATGCGCCATCAGGGCGAGGTGTTTGCCGCGTTCGCCCACCTTGCGGAAGAGCGCCAGCAGATCGTCCGTGTCGTCGTCGGAGAGAAACTTGTAGGGCCAGTAACTCAACGCCTTGGTGCCGATGCGAATATGGCGCAGCGAAGGCAAATCGGCGTCGAGCAGGGGCTCGATGTAGTCGGCCAGATGGCGCGCCGACATGATCAGCGGGTCGCCGCCGGTGAACAGCACATCAGTGACCTGGGGATGGGTCTGCAGGTAGGCGACCAGGCGATCCACCTCGCGGCTTGCGAACTTCAGTTCCGACATGCCGACGAACTGCGGCCAGCGGAAGCAGAAGCTGCAGTAGGCGTGGCAGGTCTGACCCTGGCTGGGGAAGAACAGCACCGTCTCACGGTACTTATGCTGCATGCCGTCGAGGGCTTCGCCTTCGAGGGTAGGGATGTTGTGGCTGATCTGGCCAGCCGGGTGGGGGTTGAGCTGAAGGCGAATGCGGTCGGCGGCTTCCCTGACGGTGGCGGGCGACGCCCCGCCCTTGATGAGGCCGGCGATCTCGTCGTAGTGGTGCGGCGGCAGCATGCCACGCTGGGGAAAATTGAGGACGAACAGCGGGTCATCCGGAACGTCCGCCCAGTCGATCAGATGCTCGACGACGAAGTTGTTGGTCTTGAACGGCAGAACCTGACCGACGACCTCGATATCGAACTTGATTGCCTCGGGGACACCGGCCATCTGCGGGATGCCCCGAAAGTTGGCAAGCGAATACGCCTTGTACCTGTTGCTGTCCGCCATGCGCCTCCTACCGACCGGCGGGACCTGCGTGGCCCCTCGCATACCAGTCTAGGAAATCCGTCCGCAGCGGCTGCTAGCGCAGGAAAAAGGCGAGCAGCGAGGCGACCAGGGCGACCAGGGCGAGCAATAAAGCTGCGACCGCGAGCATCCTGAGCCGTCTGAACCGCGACTCGGCGACAACCACCTCCTGCTCGAGCGCAGCTACCGTCTTCTGCAGCTGCTCGGCCAGCTCCTTGACGTGGACGGCGTTCTGCGAGGCGGCGGTCTGCAGTTCGGTGATCTGCTGCTGCAGGATCCCGGTCGGATCCTGAACCGGCGTGTCAGGCTTGCNNCCCGCGCCGCGGCGGAATTGCCGCACCGCCTCACTTTAACGCATCGGACTCCGCTTCCTGCGCGTCGCCTCCCGCCGGCTGCGCAGCCTGCCGGAACAGGCCCAGCACGAGGCCCCGCTGCGCCGCGTGATCGACGATGGGCGCCGGGTAGTCGCGGCCGATGACGCAGCCGGTCCGTTTTTGTTCGTCGGCCGGCATTTTCCACGGGGCGTGGACGTACTTGTCCGCAACACGGGCGAGTTCGGGCAGGTAGCGGCGGATGGNNTAGCCATCCGCCATTGTTGGACGCCAAATCGAAGTCGAGCAGCTTGTCGGCGAAGTAGCGCTCGCCGAGCCGCCAGTCGACCAGCAGGTCTTTCGTCAGGAAACTCGCTGTCACCATTCTCAACCGGTTGTGCATGTAACCCGTCTGGTTCAGTTGCCGCATCGCGGCGTCGATGAACGGATAGCCGGTGCGCGCTTCGTACCACGCCTCGAAATGGCCCGGCGGGTTCGGCCACGGCAGCGCGTCGTACTGCGGCTTGAAGGCGTGCCCGCTGGCGACGTCAGGGCGATGCCACAGGATCTGATGGTAGAAGTCGCGCCAGATCAGTTCAGACAGCCAGGTCTGCGCGCCGCGCCCCCCGTGTTGCCAGGCCGCGGCGGCGAGCTGGCGGATGGACACGGTGCCGAAGCGCAGGTGCACCGACAGATACGACGGCCCCTTCACCGCGGGATAGTCGCGCGTGTCCTGATAGCGGTCGATCCGTTGCAGGAAATCCTCGAGCAACTGCGCGCCACCCGACATGCCCGTGGGGAGCTTCAGCTCGCGCAGGTTGGTGGGCGCAAACCCCATGTCCTGCAGGCTCGGAAGCGGCGTCGACTGCGCGACCAACCGACCGGCGTAGGCATCGACCGGATAGGCACGCAGATAAAACGGCGCCAGGGTTTTCAGCCAGGCGTTCTTGTAGGGAGTGAAGACACTGAAAGGTTTTCCCGCGCCAGTGAGCACTTCCTCGCGTTCGAAGACCACAGCGTCCTTGGTGTGATGGACGGCAATCCTGCGCTGTTTCAGCGCAGCCTCGACCGCCGCGTCGCGCGCCAGCGCGGCAGGATCGTCGTCGTGATTGAAGAACACGGCGTCCACCTCGAGCGCGGTCGCCAGCTGCACGATTTCCTCACGCGCAACTCCGTATCGCACGACCAGGCCGCCCCCCCNNCGACGCTGGCATGGATGAACTCGACCCGGCGATCGGCCGGGTCGGCCAATGCATCCAGGATGTCGCGATCAAAAACGAAAGCGCTGACCACGTGCCGGGACTGCTTGAGCGCATGGTAGAGCGCGGCATGGTCGAAGTCGCGCAGATCGCGCCGAAACCAGACCAGGGCACGGGCATATTCAGGCATCGGGCATTCTGGTCGCTATAGTGGTAAGGGAGGACGCAAAAAGGGTGTTTGCTGAATTGAGGCAGATTACAATGGGAACGCAATCATGGATACCGTCAATCTCACCCACAATTTTCTGATCGCCATGCCGGGCATGGTCGACCCCAATTTCAACGGCACGCTGACCTANNGGGCGTGGTGGTCAACCGGCCGATCGACCTCGATCTGTCGACGCTGTTCGAGCAGATCGGGCTGTCCCTGCCGGAGAGGCTGCACAAGGACATCGTGTATTTCGGCGGCCCGGTGCAGACCGAACGCGGCTTCGTGCTGCATACACCGCCGCTCACCTTCAGCTCCACGCTCACCGTCAACGATGCCGTCAGCCTCACCACCTCGAAAGATGTGCTGGAAGCGGTGAGCCAGGGGGCGGGGCCGGAAAAATTCATGGTTTCGCTGGGCTACGCGGGCTGGTCTGCCGGCCAGTTGGAAGACGAGATCAAGCAGAACGCCTGGCTGTCGGTGGCGGCCGACCCGCAAGTGATTTTCGACCTGGCGCCGGAAGAACGCCTGCCTGCCGCGATGAAGCTGCTCGGCATCGATTTCGCCAGCCTGTCCGAAGAAGCCGGGCACGCTTGAACCCGGAATCGACCCACGGCACGGTGCTGGCCTTCGACCTCGGGCTGAAACGCACCGGCGTCGCCTCGGGCGAGCTGTCGATCGGCATCGCCCATCCGCTTTCCGTCATACAGGCCGGTTCCAACGAGGAACGGCTCACCGCCATCGCCAGGCTGGTAGCCGAGTGGCGGCCGGTGCTGCTGGTGCTGGGACTGCCCACCCACGCCGACGGCAGCGAGCACGAAATGACACGGGTGGCCAAAAACTTCGCGCGCAAATTAGAATCGCGATTCGATCTGCCGGTGTTTCTGGTGGACGAGCGCCACACCAGCACCGCGGCCGAATCCGAACTGCACGAGCGCGGCATTCATGGCAAGAAGAACAAGGCGCTGGCCGACGCCGTCGCCGCCCAACTGATACTGCAAGGATTTTTTGATGCACGCCTCATTGCCTGACGTCGACCCGCTGATTGCGCGACTGGCCGACGCCATCGCACCCACGCTCACGCCGGATACCGTCATTGTCGGCATCCACACCGGCGGCGTGTGGGTGGCCGAACGCCTGCATGCGATCCTGCATTGCGCCCTGCCGCTGGGCATGCTCGACATCTCGTTCTACCGTGACGACTTTTCCCGCATCGGCCTGCACCCGCAGGTGAAACCGTCCAACCTGCCGTTCGACCTGGAAGGCCGCGACATCCTGCTGGTCGACGACGTGCTGCACAGCGGACGCACGGTGCGCGCGGCGATGAACGAACTGTTCGACTACGGCCGACCGGCCTCGATCCGGCTGGCGGTGCTGGTCGACCGCGGCGGCCACGAACTGCCGGTCCGCCCCGATTTCACCGGACTCGTCCTCGACGTGCCGGCTCACCAGAACGTCAATCTTTCGCGGTTGGACGACGGCCACCTCACCCTCACCCTCGCATGAACCTACAACTCACTGAAGACGGCAGGCTGCGCCACCTGCTCACGCTCGACGGCCTGCCGCGCGCCATCCTGACGCAGATTCTCGACACCGCCGAATCCTTCATGGACGTCGGCGAGCGCGAGGTGAAGAAAGTCCCGCTGCTGCGCGGCAAGTCGATCTTCAACCTGTTCTTCGAACCGTCGACGCGTACCCGCACCACCTTCGAGATCGCTGCCAAGCGGCTCTCCGCCGACGTCGTCAACCTGAACATCGCCACCTCAAGTCAGACCAAGGGCGAGGCGATCCTCGACACCGTCGACAACCTCGCCGCGATGCACGCCGACATGTTCATCGTGCGCCACGCGCAGTCGGGTGCGGCTCACTTCATCGCGCGCCACGTCGCGCCGCACATCTCGGTCGTCAACGCCGGCGACG
>DONB01000063.1 GCA_003510325.1 Thiobacillus sp.
GCCACCGTGCCTTTGGCCGTCTGCACCGCGAAACCCGGCCCGATGTCGACCGGCGGCGTGAGCACGCCGCTGTCGACCTTGCCGCGCGCGACGAACCTGCCGTCGTCGGCAGACAGCACGTGCACATAGCCTTCGCCATCGGCCACCACCACCCAGGCGCCCAGCGCCAGCGGTGCAGTGACCTGGCGGCGCGCCAGCTTGTCCTGCCGCCAGCCGGCGCGGCCATTGGTCTTGTCGTAGGCGGTCACGGCATCCTGATCGTCGGTGACGTAGACGTTGCGTTCGTCCATCGCCAGCCCGCTGTTGCTCGAGGTGTCGCGCGACCACAGCGGCGCGCCGTTGCGGCGGTCGAAACAGGCGACGCGGCCCTGATACGCCACGGCACACACCTGACGCTCGTCCACCACCGGATTGCCCATCACGTCGGCCACCCGTTCGAGTTCGGTTGCGCCGCGCGGCAACGCCACCGTGGCTTCCCACAGCTGCGCGCCATTGGCCGAATTGAGCGCGACCAGCTTGCCGCCGGGGAATCCGGCGTAGAGCACGTCGTCGCGCACCACCATGCCGCCCGATGCGCGCAGACTCAGCACCGGCAGATTGCGGGTATACAGCCATTTGCGGCTGCCGTCGGCCGCCGCCAGTCCATGCACGCGGCCGTCGCCGGTGCGCGCGATCACCGTCTCGCCCAGCGCCAGCAACTGGCCGGTCACCTGGCTCGACAGCGTCGCTTTCCAGCGCAGCTGGCCGCTGGCCAGATCGAGCGCCAGCATNNCTGCCACCGCCCGCCAGGGCCAGGCCCTGTCCCGCACCGGCGCCGGCCGACAGTTTCACCCCGGTGTCGGTGCGCCACACCGTGTTACCGTTGGCCACGGCGATGCGCACCACCCGGCTGCCGCCTGCGGCGACCACGTCGTTACCCTCGGCCTGGGGATGGAACAGATGGCCGTCAGCGTCGCCCGTGTCGGCTTTCCAGGCTTCGGCGAGACTGGCCGTCGGCTTGAACTCGACCAGTTCGGCCGGCTTGGCCTTGGCGGGGCCGGAACCGAACCAGCCGCCTACCGTGCGAGACATCGAACCGACCGTGCTGNNACTCCTCCCAGCGCGTCGAGCTTCAGTTCGACGATGTTGCGATAGGGATTGTCTTCCGCCATTTTTCCGAAGGCGGTCTGATAGGCGGCACGCGCCTCGGCCGGCTTGCCCTGCGCCAGCAGCACGTCGCCCTTCAGATCGCCCAAGCGGAAGTCGAATGCATCGCTGTGGCTGGCGGACAGGGGTTTCAGCGCGGCGTCATATTGCTTCTGGTCGAGCTGCAACCCGGCCAGCCGCAGACGCGCCAGATCCTTGACCGCAGGTTCCTTGCTGTTGGCGACCGCCCACTCCAGCTGGGCCTGGGCGCTTTTCACATCCCGGGCGCCGACGTTCAGCTTGGCCAGCAACAGCGCTGCGCGCGGCGCATAGGCGGTGTCCTGGTACTGGTCGATCAGCATCGCCCCCGCCTCGCGTGCCGCCTTGGGATCGTTGGCGGCCAGCGACTGGGTGAGCTTTTCGTACACGGTGGCGGCTTCCAGGCTTTGCGTCGCCGTGTGGTTCTGCCAGTAGCGCCAGCCGGCCGCCGCTGCGATCACCACGGCCAGACCGACCATGACCAGATTGCCCCAGCGCTTCCACCAGGCCTTCAGTTCGTCCAGCCGTTCCTGTTCGTCGAGATCGTAGGTTGCCATCTGCTATGCCTTTTTAAATTGTTGCCTGTTTCAGAGTTTCAATTGCCAGCGCCACTTCGAGGCGGGTCTGCTCGGCCGTACCGCGCAGGGGCTTCAGCGTGAGCTGCTGCGCCGCCGCCTCGTCGTCGCCGATGATCACCGCATAGCGTGCGCGGCTGGCGTCGGCCTTTTTCATCTGCGACTTGAAGCTGCCGCCGCCGCAGTGCAGAACGGCAGCCAGTCCTGCACCGCGCAAGGCGCCCGCAACTTGCCAGGCAAAGCCCTGCGCCGCGTCGCCAGCGTGCACGATATACGCATCCGGAACCGCTGTCGCCAGCGGCGTGCCGGCCACGTCCATCAACGCCAGCAGGCGCTCGATGCCCATGGCGAAACCGGCCGCCGGCGCTGGCTTGCCGCCCAGCTGCTCGATCAGGCCGTCGTAGCGGCCGCCCGCACAAACGGTGCCCTGCGCGCCGAGCTGGTCGGTCACCCACTCGAACACGGTGCGATTGTAGTAGTCGAGCCCGCGCACCAGCCGCGGGTTGATCTCGAACGCGATGCCGTTGGCGCGCAGCAAGGCCTGCAGCGCATCGAAATGCGCGAGCGCCGCCTCGTCGAGTTCGTCCATCAGCCTGGGTGCCGCGTCGTTCAGTGCCTGCATTGCAGGATTCTTGCTGTCGAGGATGCGCAGCGGGTTGCTGTGCAGGCGGCGTTTCGAATCCTCGTCGAGCGCGTCCTGATGCGCCTCGAAATAGGCGATCAATTTTGCACGATGGCGGTGACGCGACTCGAGGTCGCCCAGCGTGTTGATCTGCAGCGTCGGCCCAATGCCGAGCGCGCGCCACAGGTCCGCGCACATCACGATCAGTTCGGCGTCGACGTCCGGCCCGGCAAAGCCGAGCGCCTCGACGCCGACCTGGTGGAATTGCCGGTAGCGGCCCTTCTGCGGGCGCTCGTGGCGGAACATCGGCCCCATGTACCAGAGGCGCTTGCCACCGTCGTACAGGAGGTTGTGCTGGATCACCGAACGCACCGAGGACGCCGTGCCCTCCGGGCGCAGCGCCAGCGATTCGCCGTTCAGTTCGTCGACGAAGGTGTACATCTCTTTCTCGACGATGTCGGTCACCTCGCCGATGGCGCGCTTGAACAAGCCGGTGTGCTCGAGGATGGGCGTGCGCATCTCGCGGTAGCCATAACGGCGCAGCCAGTCGCGCACGATCGCCTCGAACGCCTGCCAGGTGTCGGTGACATCGGGCAGGCAGTCGTTCATGCCGCGTACGGATTGAATGTTGTTGTTGCTCATGTTCTGGAAATCAATTTTTTATCCGCGAAGGACGCCAAGTGAAAATCAAGGAAAACAGGCTTGGGTTTTCTTCGCGCTTCTTCACGTCCTTCGCGGACAAATGTTTTTCAATGTCCGTACCGCCGCTGTACGTAGTCCTCGACGATCGCCTGGAAATCCTCGGCGATGCGGTCGCCCTTCAGCGTCACGGTCTTCTCGCCATCGACGTACACCGGCGCGACCGGCACTTCTCCGGTGCCGGGCAGCGAGATGCCGATGTTGGCGTGCTTGGATTCGCCGGGGCCGTTGACCACGCAGCCCATCACCGCCACCTGCATGGATTCGACGCCGGCATACTGGCTGCGCCACACCGGCATCTGGTTGCGCAGATAGGTCTCGATGTCCTGCGCCAGTTCCTGGAACACGGTCGAGGTGGTGCGCCCGCAGCCCGGGCAGGCGGTGACCTGCGGCGTGAACGCGCGCAGGCCGAGCGCCTGCAGAATTTCCTGGCCGACGCGAACCTCCTGCGCGCGATCGCCGCCCGGCTCGGGGGTCAACGAGATGCGAATCGTGTCGCCGATGCCTTCCTGCAGCAGCACCGACAGGGCGGCGGTCGAGGCGACGATGCCCTTCGAACCCATGCCGGCTTCAGTCAGCCCGAGGTGCAGCGGATAGTCGCACTGCGATGCGAGATCACGGTAAACAGAGATGAGGTCCTGTACCCGGCTCATCTTGCACGAGAGGATGATCTTGTCGCCGCCGAGGCCCAGCTCCTCGGCCTTTTTCGCCGATTCCAGCGCGGATGCCACCATTGCGCGACGCATCACCACCTCGGCGTCTTCCGGCTCGGCCAGACGCGCATTGTCGTCCATCATGCGCACCGCCAGCGCCTGGTCGAGGCTGCCCCAGTTGACGCCGATGCGCACCGGCTTGTCGTAGCGGCACGCCACCTCGATCAGGGTGGCGAACTGCTCGTCGCGCTTGTTGCCGCGGCCGATGTTGCCGGGATTGATCCTGAACTTGGCCAGGGCCTCGGCGCATTCGGGCACCTGGGTCAAGAGCTTGTGGCCGTTGAAATGGAAATCGCCGATCAGCGGCACACGACAGCCGAGCGCGTCGAGGCGTTCGCGGATGCGCGGCACCGCGGCGGCGGCTTCCAGCGTGTTGACGGTGAGACGCACCAGTTCGGAGCCGGCCTCGGCGAGCGCCTGCACCTGACGCACGGTGCCCGTGATGTCGACGGTATCGGTATTGGTCATCGACTGCACCACGACGGGCGCGTCGCCGCCGACCAGTACCTGACCGATCCGAACCTGGCGCGAGGGGCGACGGACAATTCGAGACATCATTCTTCCAAAGTGGCTATTCTTCAAGTGTGAAACGGGCGACCGTCACTGCGATATAGGGTTTCAAATCGATGGGGCGCCCGTTATAGGTCATGTGCGCTTGCGTGGCGTTGCCGATCACCAGATCGAACGGCGGCTGACCGCGAACCTCGATACGGCTGCCGGGCGAATTGAGCTGGCGATGCAGCATGCGGCCCGTGGCGTCGCTGATTTCGACCCAGGATTCGTCGCCGAATTCGAGCTGCAGTGTACCCTTGGTCACCGGAGATTCAGAGGCTTCCGGGGCTGCAGGCGCACCGGCTTCGGCGGGGCNNACGGCTGCGGCAGGCGGCACGTCCGCCGGCTTGGCAGCCGGCACCGGCGCGGCAACGGGCGCGGTCCGAGGAGCACGCACCTCGGACCGCGCCTGGGTGGTCGAGGTCTCCTCGCCTTCGCTGTTGAGCCACCAGTACAATGCGATCGGCGCCACCACCACCACGAGCACGCCGAGCATCAGCAGGATCAGCCAGGGCGAAGTCAGCCACGAATGCGGCAAGGGCGGCTCGGCCCGACTGACCGGAGCCGGATCGGCCGGCGCGCCTTCCATGCGCGTCAGCAGCGTTTCAGGCGCCAGCCCCAGCAGACGCGCATAGTTGCGGACAAACCCGCGGGCGAACACGGGCTGGCCGAGGCTATCGAAATCATCCGTCTCCATCGCCTCGATCTGACGATGCATCAGACGCAGGCGTGCTGCAGCCTCTTCCAGCGTCACACCCTGCGCTTCGCGCGCCTCACGCAAAACCCGTCCGATTGAATCTTGCGTGTTCTCGCTCATTCGTATTGTCCTGCCAGCAAGCGCCGTGCCTCTTCCGAATCGGGAAAGCGCTTGCGCAGTTGCAGGCCATAGGCCGCTTCCTGCGCACGGTCACCCAGCTTGCGTTCAAGCCGCACCCCCAGCCACAGGCTTTCCGCGGTCGGCGGCGCCAGTTCGGCATGGCGGCCCAGCAGGCGCTGCGTCTCCATCAACCGATCCTGACGAAAATGCAGTCCCGCCATCTTCAGGATCGTGTTGGGATTATCGGGTTGCAGCTTGAGGGATTTCAGGAGATTGGCCTCGGCCAGCTTGAGGTCGCCCTTCCTTTCGGCGCACATGCCGGCACTGGCCATGGCCTGCTCGGGCTGCGCATACAGCGGGTTGCGCAGCGCTGCGCTGAACTGTTCGAGCCCTTCATCGTAACGGCCGCGCGTGCAAAGAAACCAGCCGTAGTTGTTGCGCGTTTCCGAATCGCTGCGATCCAGCTCGATGGCGCGGCGGAAGTTTTCCTCGGCCAGCTTGTCTTCGGCCAGTTCCATGTAGATCAGGCCGTAGATGTTGTAGGCCGGGCCGAATCGGTTGTCGGCGATGATGGCCTTGCGCAGCTCGTCGAGCGCGATCTTGTACTGGGCACGGGCCAGATAAGCCTGG
>DONB01000055.1 GCA_003510325.1 Thiobacillus sp.
TCTACGCCAATGAAGGCGTGGCCCAGATGCTGTTCCTCGAATCCGACGAGGTGTGCGAAACCTCGTATCGCGATCGCGGCGGCAAATACCAGGGCCAGGTTGGCGTGACCCTACCGAAAATTTAATCCCCGGGACACCGGGGATTCGTATAATCCGCTTTTTTAATTCGCCCATTCCAACGGCTTCCCTCTGGAGCAGGCCATGCGCTTCCGTTTTCCCGTTGTCATCATTGACGAAGACTTCCGCTCCGAAAACGCTTCGGGGCTCGGCATCCGCACACTTGCCGAAGCCATTGAGAAGGAAGGCATGGAAGTGCTGGGCGTCACCAACTACGGCGACCTGACTTCGTTCGCCCAGCAGCAGGCGCGTGCGTCTGCGTTTATTCTTTCGATCGACGACGAGGAGCTTGCAGGTAGCGACGAGGATACGGGCAAGGCGCTGCAAAAACTGCGCGGCTTCGTCGAGGAAGTGCGCTTTCGCAATGCCGAGATTCCGATTTTCCTGCACGGCGAAACCCGTACCGCGCGGCATATTCCGAACGACATTCTGCGTGAGCTCAATGGCTTCATCCACATGCTGGAAGATACGCCGGAATTTCTCGCCCGCTATATCGGGCGCGAGGCGCGCGCCTACCTCGATTCGCTGGTGCCGCCGTTCTTCCGCGCGCTGACCCACTACGCGGCGGACGGTTCCTATTCCTGGCACTGCCCGGGACACTCCGGCGGTGTGGCGTTCCTGAAGGCACCGATCGGCCAGATGTTCCATCAGTTCTTNNNACTGCCACAAGTCCATCCTGCACGCGATCATGATGTGCGGCGCGATCCCGATTTTCCTGACGCCGACGCGCAACCATTACGGCATCATCGGCCCGATTCCACTGGACGAATTCCGCCCCGAGAACATCGAGAAGAAGATCGCCGCGCATCCGTTCGCCAAGGACGTGAAGCGCAAGCCGCGCATCCTCACCATCACCCAGTCGACCTACGACGGTATCCTCTACAACGTCGACATGATCAAGGAATTGCTGGGCGACTACATCGACACCCTGCATTTCGACGAAGCCTGGCTGCCGCACGCGACCTTCCACGACTTCTACCGCGGCATGCACGCCATCGGCAAGAACCGCCCGCGCGCCAAGGATGCGCTAGTGTTCGCTACCCAGTCGACGCACAAGCTGCTGGCGGGCCTTTCGCAGGCCTCGCAGATCCTGGTTCAGGACTCGGAGACGCGCAAGCTCGATTTTCATCGCTTCAATGAAGCCTATCTGATGCATACCTCCACCTCGCCGCAGTACGCCATCATCGCCTCGTGCGACGTGGCGGCGGCGATGATGGAGCCGCCTGGCGGTACCGCGCTGGTCGAGGAGTCGATCAAGGAGGCACTTGATTTCCGCCGTGCCATGCGCAAGGTCGACGAGGAATTCGGCGATTCTTGGTGGTTCAAGGTGTGGGGCCCGCAGAAGCTGGCCGAGGAGGGGGTGGGCGACCGCGAAGACTGGATGCTCGCGGCCGGCGAGCGCTGGCACGAATTCGGCAATCTCGCGCCCGGCTTCAATCTGCTCGACCCGATCAAGGCCACGGTCATCACCCCGGGGCTGGACATGGATGGCGCCTTCGCCGACTGGGGCATTCCGGCGGCAATCGTCACCAAGTACCTCGCCGAGCATGGCGTCATCGTCGAGAAGACCGGGCTGTATTCCTTCTTCATCATGTTCACCATCGGCATCACCAAGGGGCGCTGGAACACGCTGGTGACCGCGCTGCAGCAGTTCAAGGCCGACTACGACGAGAACCAGCCGCTGTGGCGCGTGCTGCCCGAGTTCATCGTGAAGCACCCGCGCTACGAGAAGACCGGCCTCAAGGATCTGTGCGACCAGATTCACGCCATTTACAAGGCAAACGACGTGGCGCGTCTGACCACCGAGATGTACCTGTCGGAGATGGCGCCGGCGATGAAACCGGCGGATGCCTTTGCCAAAATGGCGCACCGAGAGATCGAGCGGGTCGAGATCGACAAGCTCGAGGGCCGCATCACCGCCATGCTGGTGACGCCTTATCCGCCGGGCATCCCCTTGCTGATTCCGGGCGAGCGCTTCAACAGCACCATCGTGCGCTACCTGCAGTTTACGCGCGCTTTCAATGAAAAATTCCCCGGCTTCGAAACCGATGTGCACGGGCTGGTCGAGGACGTGGTCGACGGCAAGGCGCGCTATTACGTCGACTGCGTGATCTGATCTGTCTCCGGGTGCGGCGACCGGCTTGATTTGTCAGGCAAAAAGCGTATGATTCGCAGTCCCCGGTTTGCCGGGGATTGTTTTTTGACCTGTGCTTTTATTACCTTGCTCTACCGCACCGCAGCGGGGGGCTGAACCGAAAGGAACAAGATGCGGCATTACGAAATCGTATTTATCGTCCATCCCGATCAGAGCGAGCAGGTGCCCGCCATGATCGAACGCTACAAGAGCAATATCACCACGCGCGGCGGCAGCGTCCACCGTCTGGAAGATTGGGGCCGCCGCCAGATGGCTTACCCGATCCAGAAGGTCCACAAGGCCCACTACGTGATGATGAACATCGAGTGCGACCAGGAAACCCTGGAAGAGCTCGAGCATGGCTTCAAGTTCAACGATGCCGTGCTGCGCCATCTGACCATCAAGCGCGACGCTGCCGTGACCACGGCCTCGCCGATGATGAAGGAAGAAAAATCGCGCGACATGCTGGACAGCGCCAAGGCCGAGGCTGCCAAGCCGGAAGCAGCAGCCGAACAGCCTGCCGCAGCCTGAGTGAGTGAACCGGCTGGTCATCAGCGGAGCCCTCATCCAGGTTGATCCTGTGCGTTACAGTCCGGCAGGCGTGCCGATTGCGGAAGCGGTGATCCATCACCGCAGCAGTCAGACAGTGGCCACGCAAGCTCGACAGGTGGAATGCGAGTTGACGGTGCAGGCGAGCGGAACGCTTGCCGGCCAGCTGGCTCACCTCACCGTTGGAACGCAGGTCAAACTGGAAGGCGCGTTGAACCGACGCAGCGTGAACAGCCGACAATTGATCCTGATATTGAATCGAATCGAAAAGGAATGAATCATGGCACGTCCCATGGGTGGTAAATCCGGCGGCAAGTTCGCCAAAAAAGGTGGCCGCGACAGCGGCAATCGTGGTCTTTTCAAGCGTCGCAAGTTCTGCCGCTTCACTGCCGAGAAGGTGGTCGAGGTTGATTACAAGGACATCGACGTGCTGAAGGAATTCATCGCCGAAAACGGCCGTATCATCCCGGCCCGCATCACCGGCACCAAGGCGCACTACCAGCGCCAGCTGGGCACCGCAATCAAGCGCGCGCGCTTCCTGGCGCTCATGCCTTACACCGATCTGCATTGAGGAGACGACCATGCAAGTGATTCTGATGGACAAAGTCGTCAACCTGGGCAATCTGGGTGACGTGGTCAAGGTGAAGGACGGCTACGCCCGCAACTTCCTGATCCCCACCGGTCGTGCGCGTCGCGCCACGCAAGCCAACATGGAAGCGTTTGCCGCGCAGAAGGCCGAACTGGAACGCGTCGCTGCCGAAAAGCTGGCCGACGCCCAGCGTCGCGCCGAAAAGCTGGAAGGCGCGAGCGTGACGATCAGCCAGAAAGCCGGCGTCGACGGCCGCCTGTTCGGCTCGATTACCAATGCCGACATCGCCGATGCACTGAAGGCGCAGGGACACGACGTGGCCAAGGCGGAAGTTCGCCTGCCCGAAGGCCCGTTCAAGGCCATCGGCGAATACCCCGTGGTTCTGGGACTGCATCATGATGTTGTCGCCAACATCACGGTGGTGGTGACCGGCGAACAGTAATTTCGCGGGGCACGCCAAAAAGGGAGCCTTCGGCTCCCTTTTTTATTTTCGTCCTTACTGTGTTTGCACCTGTTTATTCCCGGCAGTTCAGGCTTTATCCACAGGCTTATCCCTTGGTAAGGGCTGGGCTCAAGACTAGAATCCCGCCATGGCTGCCATCCACCCGCTCACTGCAAGTTCCGACCCCCAACTGGCGCAGATGCGTCTGCCGCCGCATTCGCTGGAAGCCGAGCAGGCGGTACTCGGCGGCTTGCTGCTCGACAACAGCGCGTGGGACCGCATCGGCGACGTGGTGTCGGAAAGCGATTTCTACCGCCAGGACCATCGCCAGATCCTGCGCGCGATCGTGCGGCAGATCGCCGAAAACCGTCCGGCTGATGCCGTGACGGTGGCCGAGTCGCTTCAGTCCATGGGGCAGCTCGAAAGCGTCGGCGGACTGGCGTATATCGTCGCGCTGGCGAGCAACACGCCGTCGGCGGCCAACATTCGCCGCTATGCCGAGATCGTGCGCGAACGCTCGGTGATGCGCCGGCTGGCCGAGGTGGCGACCGGGATCGCCGACACCGCCTACTCGCCCGCCGGGCGCAGCGCTTCGCAACTGCTCGACGAGGCCGAGGCCAAGGTGTTCGAGATTGCCGAATCCGGCAGCCGGGGACAGGCGGGCTTCACCGAAATCAAGCCGCTGCTGAAGGAAGTGGTCGAGCGCATCGACGAGCTGTATCACCGCGACAACGATTCCGGCGTCACCGGCGTGCCCACCGGCTTTCACGATCTCGACCAGAAGACCTCGGGCCTGCAGCCGGGGGATCTGATCATCGTCGCCGGGCGGCCGTCGATGGGCAAGACCGCGTTCTCGATCAACATCGCCGAAAACGTCGCGCTCGACACCGGTCTGCCGGTGGCCGTGTTCTCGATGGAAATGGGCGGCACACAGCTGGTGATGCGGATGATCGGTTCGGTGGGCCGCCTGGACCAGCACCGGCTGCGCACAGGCAAGCTCGGCGAGGACGACTGGCAGCGCCTCACCTACGCGCTCGGCAAGCTCAACGAGGCGCCGGTCTTCATCGACGAGAGCCCTGGCCTCAACGTGCTGGAACTGCGCGCGCGGGCGCGCCGGCTGATGCGCCAGTGCGGCAAGCTCGGCCTTATCGTGATCGACTACCTGCAGCTGCTGGCGGGCAGCGGCGGCGGTGAAAACCGCGCCACCGAAATTTCCGAAATCTCGCGCGCGCTCAAGGGCCTCGCCAAGGAGCTGCACGTTCCGGTGATCGCGCTGTCGCAGTTGAACCGCGGCCTCGAGCAGCGTCCCAACAAGCGTCCGGTGATGTCCGACCTGCGCGAATCGGGCGCCATCGAGCAGGATGCCGACGTCATCCTGTTCATCTACCGCGACGAGGTCTACAACCCGGATACGCAGGACAAGGGCACCGCCGAAATCATCATCAGCAAGCAGCGCAACGGCCCCATCGGCACGGTGCGCCTGGCCTTCCTGGGCGAATATACGCGCTTCGAAACGCTGGCTCAGCCGGGCAGCTACTGAGCTCATGCGGCCCATCAAGGCGCGTATTTCCATAGGTGCGATGGCGCACAACCTGCGCGTGGCGCGTCGTCATGCGGGCTCGGCGCACGTGTTGGCGGTGGTCAAGGCCAATGCCTATGGCCACGGTCTGTCGCGCGCGCTGCGTGCGTTCGCTGCCGCGGACGGCTTTGCCGTGCTGATGCTGGAAGAGGCTGCCAACCTGCGTTTGATGGGTGTCGAGAAGCCGATTCTGCTGCTTGAGGGGATTTTCGGCCCGGATGAAATCGCCACCTGTTCCGAACTGGATCTGTGGCCGGTACTGCACCATGCGGCACAACTCGACTGGCTGCAACAGCAACCGCCCGCGCGCCCGATTCAGGTCTTCCTCAAGTTCGACAGCGGCATGCACCGGCTGGGTTTTCCCCTTGCCGATCATGCTGCCATCACCGCGCGGGTGCAAAGCCTGGCCGGGGTAAGCGGCGTCACGCTGATGACGCATTTTGCCCAGGCGGATGAAGGCGCCGGAGTGGACTGGCAGTTGCAGCCGTTTCTGCGCGAACTGGGTGCTTACGGCTTGCCGTGGAGCAGCGCCAATTCAGCAGCCTTGCTGCGTTACCCGGACACGCTCGGCGCCTGGGTGCGGCCGGGGCTGATGCTGTATGGCGCGTCGCCCTTTGCCGAGGTATCGGCCGCGCAACTGGAACTGCGGCCGGCGATGACATTGCAATCTGAAATCATCAGCGTACAGACGCTGCAGCCGGGCGAAGGCGTGGGATACAGTCAGCTGTTTCGCGCCGAACGCAGCATGCGGGTGGGCGTGGTGGCCTGCGGTTATGCGGACGGCTATCCGCGTCATGCGCTCACGGGTACGCCGGTCCTGGTCAACGGCCGTCCGAGCCGGACCCTGGGACGGGTATCGATGGACATGCTGTGCGTGGATTTGAGCGAATGCGAAGACGCCGGGATCGGCAGTCCGGTGGTGCTGTGGGGCGAGGGGCTGCCGGTGGACGCGGTGGCCGCAGCCGCCGGCACCAGCAGCTACGAACTCTTGTGCGCGCTGGCCGCCCGGGTTCCGGTCGAGGAAGCCGACTAGAAGACCTTAGTGCGTGGTGCCGAACGAGGGGTCGCGCGTCCCCGGCGGCAGCGGCAGACCGGCATAGCGGCTGGCTTGGGCAATCGGCCCCAGCGGGTATAGCGTGTAGAGAAAGCGGTGGCCGCCCATCCCGGCAAATTCGGATTCCAGCGACTGCATCAGCATGCGCGCACTGACCGTGCCGCCATGGTCGGCATAGCAGTCGCGCAGGTAGCGGATGATGCCCAGATGCGCGTCGGTCAATTCCAGCCCGTCCTGCCGTGCCATCTTGATGGCCTGTTCCTCTGTCCAGGGCTCCAGTTCGAACAGGTCGCCACGTGAGGCCGGATCGGCGTGTTCCTGGGCGAGCGTTTTGTTGATGTCCAGCATGATGATTCTCCTTGGCCTGGGCGTGATTTTTTATAGGATGTGCAGCCAAAAAGCCAAGGGGGCATCGCCCGCTTTTTTGCGGCCAAAATGACTATAATCTTTTCAAAATCAATCAGGGAGACAACAATGAAGACCATTGCGCAAGCGCTCGTCACCGGCCTGTTCCTGACCCAGGCGGCCAATCCGGTGTATGCAGGCCTGTTCGATTTCAAGCTGGGCGGCGACAAGCAGGAGGCCGGTCAACCATCCGGTTCCGCTGGCCCCGATGGGGCGCAGGGAGAAGCCAAGGAGCTGGAAAAATGCGACAAGGCCTACGGCACCCTGGCAGTGGTGGAACCGCAGGATGCCGTGATCTCGCACCTCCTTCAGTATGGCCTGCAATCGCCGACCGGACTGATCCGCATGATGGTGCAGCAATCCAATTGCTTTGTCCTGGTCGAGCGCGGCCGCGCCATGCAGAACCTGATGCAGGAGCGCCAGCTGGCCGAATCGGGCGAATTGCGCAAGGGATCCAACATGGGCAAGGGCCAGATGGTGACGGCCGACTACGTGTTGACCCCGGACGCCGTCTTCTCCAGCAAGGACTCGGGCGGGGTCGGCGGTGCGCTGGGGGGCTTCGGCGTGTTCGGTGCCGTGGCGGGCCTGGTCGCTGCCGGCCTCAAGTTCAAGTCGGCGCAAACCACGATGATCCTGTCGGATTCGCGCACTTCGCTGCAGTTGGCTGCGGCCACCGGCAACGCCGAGAAAACCGACTGGAGCGTTGGCGGTCTCCTGGTCGGCGGCGGCGCAGCGGGCGCGCTGGGCGGCTATACGAATACGCCTGAGGGCAAGGTGATCGCGGCCAGCTATCTGGACAACTGGAACAACATTGTGCGTTCCATCCGCAATAATCCGGAAATGGCGCGTCAGGACATCAATCTCAAGGGCAAGTCCGGGCAGCCGACCAAGGCTGGCGCGGTATTCGAGGAAGGCGATGCGGTCACCGGCAAGATCGCCGGGCTGAAAATCTACGCGCAGCCGAACAAAACCTCGAAAGTCATTGCCAAGATCGCGCGCGGGGAAGAGGTGATCTACACAGGCAAGGACCAGGGCAGCTTCATGCACGTCCAGGGACAGGATGGCGAAGGCTGGGTGGAAACGGTCATGATGAAGAAATAGGCCATCCTGTCTGCGTAATAAAGCCGGGCTT
>DONB01000150.1 GCA_003510325.1 Thiobacillus sp.
GACAAGCCCGACGTGCGCTTCGTCGCCCACCTGGATTTGCCGCGCTCGGTCGAAGGCTACTACCAGGAAACCGGACGCGCCGGCCGCGATGGCGAGCCGGCCGAGGCATGGATGGCGTGGGGCCTGCAGGATGTCGTTACCCAGCGCCGCTTCATCGACGAGGGCGAGGCCGAGGACACGCACAAGCGCATCGGCCACGCCAAGCTCGATGCGCTGGTTGGCCTGTGCGAAGCGGCCAGCTGTCGCCGCGTAACNNCTTAACCCACCCACGCTGTGGGACGGCACCGAGGCCGCGCAAAAGCTGCTTTCCACCGTCTACCGTACCGGCCAGCGCTTCGGCGCCGGCCACGTGCTCGACGTGCTGCTCGGCAAGACTACGGAAAAAATCGACCGCTTCGGCCACAACCAGTTGAGCGTGTTCGGCATCGGCGCGAGCCAAACCGACAAGGTCTGGCGCGCCGTGCTGCGGCAGCTGGTGGTGCGCGGGCTGCTGGAGGTGGATCACACCGCCTACGGCGCGCTCAAGCTTACCCAGGCCGCCAAGCCGGTGCTGAAGGGCGAGGAAACCGTGATGCTGCGTGCGATCGAAGTGCGCCCTGCACGCAGCAGAAAATCGCGCTTCGCGCCCAGCTCCGGAGAAGGCGTCCACAACGACGAGGATCCGCTGTTCCTGTCCCTGCGCGCCTGGCGCCGCGAAACCGCCAACGAGAAGGGCGTGCCTGCCTACGTCATCCTGCACGATGCCACTCTGCGCGAGATCGCCGCGCGCCGCCCCGCCACGCTGGCGGAGTTGGGCGAAATCTCGGGGCTGGGGACGAAGAAGCTGGAGGCCTACGGCGAGGCCGTGCTAGCGGTGGTGGCAGAGGGCTGACTGCACTGTGTCGCCGCCCCGAGGCCTGCATCTCACGTCTTCAACGCATTCCCCACCACTTCCGCCACGTCCTTCGCCAGACCGTCGACGGCAGCGATGCGCTCCAGCGCGGCACGGGCGTGTGACTGACGGCCTGCATCGAATTGCCGCCAGCGGTCGAAGCTGCGCGCAATTCTTGAGGCCACCTGCGGGTTCATCGCCTGCAATTCGCTGATCACGTCAGCAGCAAGCGCGTAGCCGCTGCCGTCGGCGGCATGGAAGTGGCGTGGGTTGGCGCCGCAGAAGCCGCGGATCAGGGCGTAGACGCGGTTGGGGTTTTTCAGATCGAAGGCGGGGTGCTGCATCAGCGCACGCACGTGCGCGACGGTGCCGGGCAGGCGCGAGGTGGCCTGCACTGCAAACCACTTGTCGATGACCAGGGCTTCGGTTTGCCAGCGTGCGTAAAAGTCGGCGAGCGCGGTTTCTCTCTCAGGCAGGTCGAGGTTGGCGAGCGTGGCCAGCGCGGCGATTTCGTCGGTCATGTTGCCGCCGGGGGCAAGTTGGGTAGTGAGGCGCGGCAGGACCGATGCCTTCAAATACCCGGCATCGCTTTCGGCCAGGTAGGCGAGGCAGGCGTTGCGCAGGGCGCGCTGGCCGACCTGAGCGCCGTCGGGAGCGTAGGCGGCGGTGGGGGCGAGGGCGGTCCACACGGCTTCGAGTTTGTCGCGCAGACGGGCGGCGAGGTGGCGGCGCAGGGTCACGCGCGCGGTGTGGATGGCTTCGGGGTCGATGGTGCCGCCAAGGGCCACCACGGCTTCGGCGAGCACGGCTTCGGCGGGCAGGTTGAGCGCCTCGGCGGCGAGGGCGGGGTCGCTGCGCAGACCGTCGTCGAGCACGCGGCCGCAGGCGGCAACGAAGGCGGCGGGAATCCAGTCGCTGCCGTCGCCGCCTGCCGCGATGCCGGCGAGCAGGACACGCGTCGCCAGCCGTTGTCCGGCTTCCCAGCGGTTGAAGGCGTCGGAATCGTGCGCCATCAGGTGCGCGAGTTCGGCATCGGTCTGCTCCAGTTCAAGCAGCACCGGCGCTGAGAAATCGCGCAGCAGCGAGGCGACCGGCGCGGCGGGAATGCCTTCGAATATGAACGTTTGGCGGGCCTCAGTCAGCGACAGCACGCGCGTCGTTCCGGAAGGTTCCAACTCGCCTGCGAGTTGCAGCGGCGCGTCGCGGCCGTCGGGCAACACCAGCCCGAGCGTGACGGGAATATGCAGCACGCCTTCGACGACGGGCTGCCCCGATTCGGCCAGCCGCTTTTCGTAGGCGGTGGGGGCGAGGTGCTGGGTGAGCGTGAGCGTGTAGCGCTGGGTCGCGTCGTCGTATGTGCCCGTGGCATGCAGGCGCGGCGTGCCGGCGCGCGCGTACCAGCGGCGGAATTGCGCGAGATCGACGCCGGAGGCGTCCTGCATCGCCGCGACGAAGTCGTCGCAGGTGACCGCCTGGCCGTCGTGGCGCTGGAAGTACAAATCCATGCCGCGCCGGAAGCCGTCGCGCCCGAGCAGCGTGTGCATCATGCGGATGACTTCCGCGCCCTTGTTGTAGACGGTGGCGGTGTAGAAGTTGTTGATCTCGGCATACGAAGCCGGCCGGATCGGGTGTGCCATCGGCCCCGCGTCTTCGGGGAACTGGCCGATGCGCAGGCCGCGCACTTCCTGGACTCGGGTCCACGCACGCGAATGCGTGTCGGCGCCAAATTCCTGGTCGCGGAACACGGTGAGGCCTTCCTTCAGCGACAGCTGGAACCAGTCGCGGCAGGTGACGCGGTTGCCGGTCCAGTTGTGGAAATACTCGTGCGCCACCACACGGTCGATGCCTTGGTAGTCGGCGTCGGTCGCGGTGTCCGGGCGCGCCAGCACGTACTTGGTATTGAAGATGTTGAGGCCCTTGTTTTCCATCGCCCCCATGTTGAAGTCGCCGACGGCGACGATCATGTACAGGTCGAGGTCGTATTCCAGGCCGAAGCGCTCTTCGTCCCAGCGCATGGCTTTTTTCAGCGCCGCCATCGCGTGGCCGCACTGGTCGAGCTTGCCGGGTTCGACGTAGACCGCCAGCTGCACCGGGCGCCCCGAGGCGGTGGTGAATTCGTCTTCCAGTACGTCGAGCTTCGCCGCGACCAGCGCGAACAGGTAGCAGGGCTTGGCGGTGGGGTCTTCCCAGCGCGCCCAGTGCCGCGTCGCGTCATCGTCGCACGCGCCGGCTGCGACGGGATTGCCGTTGGACAGCAGATGCGGAAAACGCGCACGGTCGGCTTCCACCGTGCAGGCGAACTTCGCCATCACGTCCGGACGATCCGGGAAGAAAGTGATGCGCCGGAAGCCTTCCGCCTCGCATTGCGTGAAATAGCCGTCGCGCGAGCGGTACAGGCCCGAGAGCTGGGTGTTCCGGTCGGGCGCGATGTGCACCACGGTCTCCAGCACGCATTCATCCGGCAGCGGCCCCGCAATCGTCAGCAGGTCGTCGGCATAGGTGTAGCGCGTCGCGTCGAGCGCTGCGTCGTCGAGCGTCAGGCTGATCAATTCCAGCGCCTCGCCATTCAGCACCAGTGCCTCGCCGGCGGCGGCCGGGTTGCGCGTACAGCGCAGGCGCGCGCGAACCTCGGCGTGGTCGGCGCGAATGGCGACATGCAAATCGACCGACTCGACCCACCAGGCGGGCGGGGTGTAATCCTTCAGGAACAGTGTGACGGGGGTTTCGGTGCGCATGGGCTCTCCGGCAGTGGGCTATAGGGCGCAGCGCTGGAATGGGTGCGCGTCGCAGCGGCGGCTCCGCCGTAGCGCATGACGGGGAAGTCGCCGTCCGGCAGCTGCAACCCACGCGCCTTTATTGCGCGCGGTCACAAGCCGTTGCTTACACGCCCTGTTTCAGGCTCGCCTCGATGAACACGTCGAGGTCGCCGTCCAGCACCTTCTGGGTGGCGGAGACTTCGACGTTGGTGCGCAGGTCCTTGATGCGCGAGTTGTCCAGCACGTACGAACGGATCTGGTGGCCCCAGCCGACGTCGGACTTGCCGGCTTCGAGCTTGTCCTGCTCGGCCTGGCGCTTGCGCAGCTCGGCTTCGTAGAGCTTGGACTTCAGCATCGACATCGCTTCGGCGCGGTTCTTGTGCTGCGAACGGTCGTTCTGGCACTGCACCACGATGTTGGTCGGCAGGTGGGTGATGCGCACTGCCGAGTCGGTCTTGTTGATGTGNNGGCGACTTGCGCACCAGGCGGTGGACGCCGGTTTCGGTGCGCAGGGTGCCGTAGGCGTAGTCGCCCTCGATCTTGATCGAGGCGGACTTGATGCCGGCGACGTCGCCCTCGGACTCTTCCAGCAGTTCCGCCTTGAAGCCCTTGCGCTCGGC
>DONB01000028.1 GCA_003510325.1 Thiobacillus sp.
TATCTGCACATCTCGAAGGACGAGCAGAAAAAACGCCTGGAAGAGCGGCGCGATACCCCGGAAAAGCAGTGGAAGTTCCACCCTGGCGACTTGGCCGTGCGCGAGCAGTGGGACGATTATATGGAAGCCTACGAAGCGGCGCTGTCGGCCACCAGCACCGGGCACGCACCCTGGCATGTGATCCCCGCCAACAGCAAGCTGGCGCGCAATCTGATGATTTCGCGTCTGCTGATCGGGGCGCTGGAGGGGCTGGAGATGCGCTACCCGGAGCCGGAGGATGGCGTGGCCGGCACCGAGATCGACTGACTTACTTGATTCGCGTCAGGTGGGGTGCGCGCGCAGCGTGTGCGCGCAGGTCGGGCTGCATGCCGTTGGCCGGCTGCCAGTTCGGAAAGGCTTCCGGACGATGGATATGGTAGCCCTGCAGATAGTCCACGCCCATGTCGCGCAGCAGCATCGCCATCTCGGCATCTTCCACCTGTTCGGCGATCGACAGCATGCCGAAGTCGCGCGCCAGTTGCGTGATCGAGCGCACGATGGCCTGGTCGCGGCGGTCATCCAGCATGCCGCGTACGAATGCGCCGTCGATCTTGAGGAAATCGGCGGGCAGATGCTTGAGATAGAAAAACGACGAGGCATCGCGCCCGAAATCGTCCAGCGCGAACTGGCAGCCGCGTTCGCGCAGGCCGTGAATCAGGCGCTGGGCATCGTCCAGGTTCACCACCGCGGCCGTTTCGGTCACCTCGAATCCCAGCCGTTCGCCCGCCACGCCATAGTGGTCGAGCAGATGGCAGACCACGCCGAGGAAGGACTCGTCGGCGACGCTCTTGCCGGACAGGTTGATGAAATACACCGCGTTGTCGTCGGGTTGTGACGCCAGATAGGAAACCACCGCCTCCAGCATCCAGCGATCGAGGATGGGGGCCTGGCCGTAGCGTTCGAGCGCGGGCAGCAGCTTGGCCGGGCCTTCGATCAGGCCGTTGCGCTGCCAGCGGACCAGCACTTCGTAATGTGTCTGGCCGTTGTGCGAAGTGGGCTGGATCAACTGGCGATACGGCAGGAACTGGTTGGCCTCCAGCGCCTGGGCAAAGTCTGCCGCCCAGCCCATTTCCGCTTCCAGCCGGCGGAACCCGACTTCGTCCGCCTCGTACAGCATGACCCGCCCGCTGCCCTCCGATTTGGCGCGGTAGCAGGCCATGTCGGCCTGGACCATGATGCCGCCCGCGGTGTTGTCGGCCTGTGTGATCGGCGCGATGCCGGCGCAGGCGCCGAGGGTGAAGCGCCGCCCCTTGTGTTCGAAACGGAAGTCGCGAATGCGCTGCACCAGTTGCCGACAGACCTGAATGGCGGCCTCGGGTTGGGTGTCGAACAGAATGAGGCCGAATTCGTCGCCACCGAGCCGGCCCAGATACGTATGCTCGGGCAGGGCGGCTTTCATGGTCTGTGCGATGTCGGCCAGCAGGGTGTCGCCTACCGAATGACCGCAGGTGTCGTTGACCAGCTTGAACTGGTCGAGGTCGATATAGCAGAACGCGTGCCGCTGGGCCAGCGCGTGCGCGGTGCGCATGGCGCGCGCCAGGCGCCCTTCGACGGCACGTCGGTTCGGCAGTGCGGTCAGCGGGTCGTGGAACGCCATTTCGCGCAGGCTGTCGAGCAGTTGCTTCTTTTCGGTTTCGTCGCGCAGCACGTAGACCGCGCCGCCGCCGCTGTGCCCGGTCAGCGGTGCGCAGCTGTAGCTGATGGCCAGGCTCTGGCCCAGGCGGGTGTGCAGCTGGGCGGAGCCGGTCTGGTTGTGTGGAGCGGAGGCCGGCGACAGGAAGCAGGCGGGCGCATCTTCGTCGCCCCCCACTTGATCGAGTTGCATCAGGTGTTTCAGCGGCTGCAATCGGGCCTCCTCGAACGCAAAACCGAGCAGGCTTTCGGCGGCCGGGTTGATGTAGGTCACCTGGTTGTGGGCATTGGTGACGATGACGGCGTCGTTGATCGACTGCAGCGTCACCTGCCAGCGCGCCTTTTCCTCGCTGAGCGCGGCCTCGTCGAGCTTGCGTTGCGTGATGTCGAAGCGGATCGACAGGTATTTCAGCGGCAGGCCGGCGTCGTCCTTGATCGGGATGATGGTCGAGGCGGTCCAGAACAGGCGGCCGTCCTTGGCGCGGTTGCAGATCTCGCCGCGCCAGGTGCGCCCGCTCGAAATGGTGTCCCATAGCTCGTTGAAAAATGCGGCGTCGTGCCAGCCCGAGTTGACGATGCGGTGATTCCGGCCGATCAGCTCGTCGCGCGTGTAGCCGCTGATGCGGCAGAACAGGTCGTTGACGAAGATGATGTTGCCGGCGAGATCGGTCTCGGACACGTTGGCCGTGCTGTCGAGCGCCTTTTGCTGCTCGTTGAGATCGGTCAGCAGCAGCTCCAGCGCAGCGCCCATATGGTTGAATGCGCGGATGGTCTCCTGCAGCTCGGGCGGGCTGCTGGCTCGAATGGGAATGCGCGTGCTGTAATCGCCGGCCTCGATCCGGCGCGCGGTGGAACGCAGGCGGGTCAGGTCCTGCAGATTGATTTTCAGCAACACATGGGTCAGCCAGCCGAGCAGGGCAAACGCGGCAGCGAGCAGGATGGACAGCCGGGTGCCGAGATGCCACAGAAAGTCTTCATAGGCATGGGGAGAGGGCTGGATCGCCAGGCTGCCGTAGTAGGTTTCGCCGACGACGATGGCTTCCTGCATGACGGGTACGGCAAGGTCCGTCAGCCCGGCGAACCAGTCGGGGCGGTCGGCACGCTGGGAAGGCGCGTCTTCGCGCAGGATGTAGCCGTTCGGCGCGGTGTATTCCACATACCGCAGGTTGCCGCGGGTGACCGGGCCTTTCAGGTGGGCCTGCAAGGCGTTGTGATCGCGCAGGATGGCCAGGTCGATCACGCCCTGCGACAGCGCGGCAAGCTGGGCCGAGGCCTGGTCGCGCAGTGCGGCGTCCGCATCCTGACGAACGATCTTCAGCGCCTGCTGCCCCACGAGGAAGAACACGGCCACCAGAATGAGCAGAAGCATGCCCAACACGCGGCCTTGGGTACTGAGGCCGGGGCGCAAACCGTGCACAAGGCGTTCGAAGAGGGCGGAGGGATAAAGGCGCATACGGAAGGAATCGGCCGCATCCGGCGTTTCTGAAGCGGATACGGCCGAAGGGATGCGGTTGCCTCGCCGCGGGCGGGAATCAGCCCTTTTTGCGCGCCCGGGGATGCGCCTGGTCGTACACCTTGGCGAGGTGCTGCCAGTCGAGATGGGTATAGACCTGGGTTGTGCTGATGCTAGCGTGACCGAGCATTTCCTGCACCGCGCGCAGGTCGCCGGATGATTGCAGCACGTGGGTGGCGAAGGCATGCCGCAGCATGTGCGGGTGGACGTGCTGGCCGAGTCCCGCCTGCCGTGCCCAGCGGTCGAGCCGCAGCTGCACGCTGCGCGGGGTCAGACGGCTGCCGCGCTGGCTGATGAAGACGGCAGCGGTGGGCTCGCGCGCCAGCAGCTGTCGCTGCGGCAGCCAGGCGGCAATGGCGTCGAGTGCCGTCTGGCCCACCGGCACGATGCGGGTCTTGCGGCCCTTGCCGGTGACCTGCGCTTCGCCCGTCTGCAGGTTGAGGTCGTCGAGGTCGAGTCCGACCAGTTCCGACAGGCGCAGCCCGGACGAATAGAACAGCTCGAACATGGCGTGGTCGCGCGTGGCCAGTGCCCCGTCATCGACGACGCGGTCGAGCAGTTGGCTGCAGGTGTCGGGCGACAGGATGTCCGGCAGGGCCTTGGCCGCCTTGGGCGGGCGCAGGCCGACGCAGGGGTTGCGTGGGTAGCCGAGCCGGCGGCAGGCAAAGGCGTAGAACCCGCGCCAGCTGGAGAGCTGCCGCGCCACGCTGGCCGCTGCCAGGCGTTTGCTGCGCAGCTTGACGATGGCGCCGCGGATGTCGGCAACGTCGAGGTCGGCCAGCGGCTTTCCGGCGGTCAGTTCGGAAAGGGTGTCCAGGTCGCGCTGATAGGCTGCGACCGTATGCGGCGACAGCCGCCGTTCGGCGGCGAGGTGTTGCAGATAGTGTGCGACCGCGCTCACTGCGGGGTTTATCCCTGCATCCGCACCAGCGCAGCGCCGACCAGCTGGCCCAGACGATCCAGGTACAGCGTGCCCATGCCGGCATAGAAGCGCTTGGCTTCTTCCGAGGCCAGCACCAGCAGGCCGACCGGCGCCGCGCCGGGTGCCGGCCGCAGCGGAATGCAGGCGAAGGCGCGCAGGTGCGGCGACACTTCGCCGAACCATTCGCTGGCTTCGTTCACCGCCAGCGCGCCGCATACCGGATGCGCCATGGCGGCCACGCTGTCGTGCGCAGATTGCGTGACGGCGTCGGTGAGGCCGGGTACGGCATCGGCCGGCAGGCCCCATGCGCGCAGCGCATGGTGCGGCACCGCGAAGCCTTCGCGCAGATGCAGCGCCAGCGCCGCGACCACATCCGCCGGCGTGCGTGCCGCCAGCAGCGCCAGCGTCAGCGCATGCAGCTTCTCGGAAATGCCGTCGTTTTCCTCGCCGAACTGGATCAGCTCGGCCAGCTTGTTTTCCAGCATCCGCACCTTGTCGCGCATGGCGATCAGCTGGCGTTCGCTCATCGATACCGCGTGGGTGCCGTGCGGATGCGGAATGTGCAGATCCGCCAGCAGGGTGGGGAAGTCGTTGAAGAAATTCGGATGCCGGGTCAGGAACTCGGCGATGGCCTGGGGTTCCAGGTTGGTGGGTTGCATGTCCATTAGATGTCTATCTCTCCCTCAAAAACCGTTTCGGCCGGCCCGGTCATGTAAACCGGCCGGCCCGTGCCCGCCCATTCGATGATCAGATCGCCGCCGCGTGTATGCACGCTGACCGGGCTAGCGAGCCAGCCCTGGCGGATGCCCGCGACCGCCGCGGCACAGGCGCCGGTGCCGCAGGCCAGCGTCTCGCCNNCGCGTGCGGATTGCCCATCGACAGCGCGGCGACGTCGATGACGTGCTGGCCGACCTTGAGCGCATAGGTCATCGCCTCGGCATCTGCGGCGAAGGGGATGTCGGCCGGGGCGAAACGCGGCGCGCCCATGTCGACCGTCACCTGACCGTTGTCGAGCAGGCGCGGCTCGATGAGGCCGGACGCGGTTTCCACGCGGATGGCGGACTTGGCGGTGAGGCGCTTGTCGTGGACGAAGCGCACGAAGCAGCGGGCGCCGTTGCCGCACTGCTCGAC
>DONB01000123.1 GCA_003510325.1 Thiobacillus sp.
GGCGCCTTCGTCGACATCGGCGTGCACCAGGATGGCCTGGTCCATATCTCGGCGCTCTCCAACACCTTCGTCAAGGACCCGCACACCGTGGTCAAGGCTGGGCAGATCGTGAAGGTCAAAGTGCTGGAGGTTGACGAGAAGCGCAAACGCATCGCGCTGACGATGCGGCTGACGGATGCGGCGGTGCCGTCGGCTACCAAGGTGGATGCGCCGCGCAAGCCGCGGGATCCGCACGGCGAGAAAAAAGCTGCGGGCGGCAAACCGAACCGTGCGCCGGCACCGGCGATGGGCGGCGCCATGGCGGCAGCGTTTTCGAAGTTGAAAGGATGAGTTCGCTTTACTGAACGCCCCACCTCCCGCCATCCCTTGCTTGGGTGCCTTCATTTATTCCTTCTGATTAGCCGGCCCAAGGTCTAAGGNNAACAAGGCGGAGGTGGCCAATGGATGCACGCTCCATTCGATACGCTGCCGTCAGGTTTCCACGCGCCGCACGCGGGTGTGCTGTGCTCTCCGTCTTGTGCAGTGTCGTTTCCGGTGCCCTGGCCGGGGACAAGGCGCCCTGGTTCCCGGGCCAGCCCGAAACCAGGCGGTTCAGCTGGGCCGGCGAGACCTGTGAAGGGTGCGACGCCTTGACGCCCCGTTCGGAGTGGAAGGCGATGGCAAGCCTGGCTGGCCTGAAGAACATCCGCTTCCTGCTGGCCCCCGATGAAAGCAAAGGCCAAGCCTGGTCCTATGCNNTGATTGCCAGCTGGCCTTTGTGGTCGGCCATGAACTGGTGCACATCGCGCAACGCCATTTCGACGAAGACGCGCATAACCTGCTGGTGCTGTCCGGCAAGCCTGCGAACTGGACGCGGACCGGGGAAACCGCCCTGGGCCTGCTGAATTTTTCCCTGG
The DNA here is from genome assembly GCA_003510325.1 of Thiobacillus sp. Taxonomy (GTDB): domain Bacteria; phylum Pseudomonadota; class Gammaproteobacteria; order Burkholderiales; family Thiobacillaceae; genus Thiobacillus. The sequence goes on from DONB01000123.1 coordinate 897, forward strand.
CGCTGCACCTGTCCGCCACCTGGCATCAACAGGAACACGAAGCCGACTGGATCGGCGCCCTGCTGGCCGCGCAGGCCTGCAAATGCAGTCTGGAAAAAAGCGCGCTGTCCTATCTCAGCGAGGACGGACAGTACGGCGGGGGGNNCATCGACAGCGCGAGAAAGCTCGCCAGCCGGGTGCCGTGAGCATTAGGGCAATTATCGAGGGCAGACCCGGAGGGAGCAGACATGTCCAGCGTGTTCGTCACCGGCTCCAATCGCGGCCTCGGCCTGGAATGGTGCCGCCAGTATGCCGAGGCGGGCTGGCGCGTGTTCGCCACCTGCCGCCATCCCGAATCCGCCGACGCGCTGCACGACCTCGCGCGCATCCAACCCCTGCTCAGCGTCCATCGCCTGGACGTGACCCGGCCGGAATCCGTCTACGCCGTGCGCGCCGAATTGCAGAACGCGTCGATCGACGTGCTCGTCAACAACGCCGGCCTCTACCTTGAAAAATACGCGCCGACCGCCGAGCTGCGCTACGACGAATGGCGGCAGACCCTGGAAGTGAACACGCTGAGCCCCCTGCGCGTGACCGAAGCCCTGCTCGAACTCGTGGCGCGCAGTCAGCGCAGGCTGGTGGTCGCCATTTCCAGCCACATGGGCTCCATCGCCGAAATCAGCGCGCCGGGCGACACCTATTACCGCTCCAGCAAGGCCGCCCTCAATGCCGCGATGAAAGGCCTGTCGCTCGCCCTCAGCGAACGCGGCATCGGCGTGCTGCTGCTTCACCCGGGCTGGGTGAGAACCCGCATGGGCGGCTGGGACGCCCCCCTGACCGTTGCCGAGAGCGTCGCCGGCATGCGCGCACGGGTGGACGCATTCAGCCTCGACATGAGCGGCCGTTTCCTGCGCTACGACGGCGCGGACATTCCCTGGTGAGGCCGCGTCAACGTTCGAACACCAGGCTTTCCGCACGCGCACCGAGCCCCGTCAGGGCCGCGTTGACCGCCTCCATGAACGGCGGCGGCCCGCAGACGTAGAAGCGCTGATCGAAGTCGCCGATCTTCTCCTGCAGATAGGCGCGGTCGACGCGCCGGTGCTCGCAGCCCGGGGCAGCGGCCGCGGTGCAGAGCAGCAGGCAGCGCGCCCCCAGCAGGTGCCGCAACTCCTTTTCGCAGATCACGTCGTCCGGCGTCTTGTTGGAGAAGATCAGGGTCTGTCCGCCCATCTCTCCCCGTCGCGCCAGATCGCGCAGGATGGCCAGGAACGGCGTGACGCCGGCGCCGCCGGCGATGAACACGCCGGGGCCCTGGTAGCTGATCGTGCCGAACGGTTCGGACATCAGCNNAACTCAGCACCCGGTCGTCAGCCAGCCCGGTGGGCGTAAACGGCCGGCCCTGATCGCTCAGGCCCGGCCGGTTGATCGCCAACTCCACCCCCTGCCCGGGCAGCACGGAAAACCCCGGTGGCTTGCTGACGATGAAGCGCTTGACGTCGTGGGTGACAAACTGACTCATGAGCAGGTCGACGCTGTAGTTCATGGCCCAGGCCCTCAACTGACTGGATGCTCTCCATCTTAGATAATCGGGCGAGCGTCCGCCGAACAGCCGCGCCAGTTCGGCCACCGCAACAACAGAATCGAATGCGGGTCGAAACTGAACTGCCCCGGCGACCGGGCGTTCACTGTCCCCGCAGCATCCCGGCGATCCGCTGCATATCGGATTCGAGGATGGCCTCGACATCCAGGGTGATCGCAATCTCGTCGCCGACGACCCTGCCGCCCCGGTCCAGCGGCGCGTTCCAGTTCACGCCGAAGTCATGGCGGTTGATCGCCGTGGTGGCGACGAAGCCGATGCGCAGCGTCGGCCCCAGATCCTTGTCGCCGTCCCAGTAGGGACACTGCCAGCGGCCCAGATAGCGGGCGGCGAGCGCCACCGGGCGGGTCACCCCACGGAGGGTGAGGTCGCCCGTAACCTGGAAATCGGCTTCGCCCGTGCAGCGCACCCCGGTGCTGCTAAAGGCGATGTCCGGGTATGCCGCCACATTCAGGAAGTCCGCATCGCGCAAGTGCGCATCGCGCGCATCGTCCCCCGTCCAGATGGCCGCCGCATCGATCGTGGCCTCGACGGCGGCGGCGCCCGCCGGATTGTCCGGGTCGAAGTCGATGCGGCCCCGCACGTTCTTGAACAGGCCGCGCATGTAAGAAACCATCATGTGCCGCACCGCGAACTCGGCGGCCGAGTGTCCGGGCTCGAATATCCATTTGGCCACGTCCAGTCCCTCCATCCATCCCCCTACTCCCTGGCCGACTCCAAGTATAGAAACCGGGATGGGCAAATGCAGGCTTAGCGGGAAACCGGGGGCTGTCCCCTATTGTTCTGGGCTGGGTGTCCTTCAAGGCCATCCTGACCGCCAGGCCTCCGGCTCACGGACGACGTCCGTCAAGTGTCTGGCCCTGTTCCGGGATCGGGTCGTACCAGAGTTGCCTGAGGTAACGCGCGCGCGTCAGCGCGTTGACGATGCCCAGGTGCTGCGCCAGCGGCATCGCCGGGAAGCGGCGGGCGAGTTCCCCCACCGGGAAGGCGGCGGCATGATCAGCCAGCCAGAGGAAGAGTGCTGCCATCGCCTCCGGCACGTCCAGATGCAGCGGCGTCGTTTCATCCCCGTCAACGGTGCGGACGACGACCCTGACGGTCTGCCCGCCCTGCGCTTTCGGCTCGAATTCCATGCGGGCCTCGGGGCAGCGCTGAAAACGGCTGGCCGCGCCCGTCCGGTTCAGCCGTTCGGCCTCGTTGAGCTGGGCAAGCGAGGCGGCGTCCAGCTCCATGCCGGCCGTTGCCCGCGGCCAGTCCTGCATCAGCGCCTGCCACTGCTCGCGCGCCGCCGCCGACTGCGCGACGTCACCCCACGCCCCGTGAAGCGGACGCCGCCAGCGCGCATCCTGCAACAGGCGCAGGCGCAGGACTTCAAGCGCGCACTCGAAAGCCGCGGGCGTGCGCACGATGATGCTCACGGACAGCGAGCCTTCGCCGGATTCGGTGTAGTGCCAAGTTCCGCGCGGCATGAACAGCACGCTGCCGGGCTTCATGTCCACCGTCTCGAAGTCACCCCGGGCGGGATCCGGAAAGCCGGCGGGCACCTGCGGATACAGATCGTCGAAACACGGGTCTCCGGGATTGAACTGCATGCCCCAGGGCTGTTCGATATCCGGGGCCTTGGCAATATGGAAGCGCTTCTCGCCGTGCAGCTGGACGGAGAACACCTCTTCCGCATCGAAATGGCAGCTCACCCCGTTGCCGGGCGACGCCGCAAACGCGCCGATGCGTGCCGAGCCGGGCGGCGCGNNCCAGTTCCTGCTCCAGCTCGCGCAGCAATGCGCCCAGTGCGGGCACCAGCGCCACGATGTCCGGCATGTACAGGCTCAGACCCATGCGCACCAGCAGGGCGGGACTGGTGTGCTCGAGGCCGACGGTACGGCTGCTGGTGCTTGCATTGCCGAACGACAGGCGGCCCCGGTACTTCGCCGCCAGGGCCTCCACGCTCTGCAACTCCGGCGCGCGCAAGGCGGCCGGCAGGCGCCCGGGGCTGCCGTGGGCGGCGTACGCCCGATCGGGCCAGTGTTGCGCCAGGAACGCGGTCAGCGGAAGCGGCGCGACAAGCGCGGCGAGGATGGAAGGCTTGCTCGACATGCTGGCTCCCCCGGTCGGTCTACCTGTTCATGACACCCAGGGTCCGATATTGCCTTGCTGAAAAAAGGATTGAAAGGGGCAGGCTGAACCGGACCCGGTCTTGTCCGTTCAGGCGCCCGCCGCCCCGCCCAGCGCCCGCGCCCGCAACTGTCCGCACCCGCCCTCGACATCCTGCCCCGCGGAGTGGCGCAGCTTGGTCAGGATGCCTCGCACATGCAGGCGGCGCGCCATCTCGGCTGCGCGCTCCCAGCTCGGACGGCGGAAGTCGAAGCCGTCGACGCCCTCGACGCTGTTGTAGGGAATCAGATTCATCACCGCATACTTGCCGGCGAGCAGGCGTGCGACGCCTTCCAGCTCAACCTCGCTGTCGTTGATGCCTTCGAGCAGCGTCCACTGATACTGGATCGGGTAGCCGGTGCGGCGGGCATAGGCCTCGCCCAGTTCGACCAGTTCGGCCGGCGCGATGTCGGGCGCCTTCGGCAACAGGCGCCGGCGCAATTCATGATCGGTGGTGTGCAGCGAGAGCGCCAGCGCAGGCTTCACCGTCGACTGCGGCAGGCGCTCGAACACGCGTCGGTCGCCGACGGTGGAGAAGACGAGGTTCTTGTGGCCGATGCCGCCCTCAACACCCAGCAGCTCGATCGCATCGAGCACGTTGTCGAGATTGTGGGCCGGCTCGCCCATGCCCATGAACACGACCTTCTTCACCGGGCGGCGGCTGCGCGCCAGCACCACCTGGGCGACGATCTCCGCGCTGGAAAGCTGGCGCAGAAGGCCGGCGCGGCCGGTCATGCAGAACACGCAGC
>DONB01000003.1:0-200 GCA_003510325.1 Thiobacillus sp.
ATCGGCCGTACCGGCCGTGCCGGCCGCACCGGCATCGCGGTGAGCTTTGCCGGCATGCGCGAAGGCGGCCTGGTGAAGAACATCGAGCGCTACACTGGCAACCGCATCGAGGTGCACACGCTGCCGGGACTGGAGCCGACCCAGAAACCGTCTTCCGGTCGCCCCGCGTCGTCGGGCCGTCCGCGCAGCAACAACGGCCC
>DONB01000003.1:249-6870 GCA_003510325.1 Thiobacillus sp.
CCGGGGCGCTGCAGCCGCGCCCAAGCCCGAAGTCAACGGCAACAGCGTGGAATATTGGGAAAAGCGTGAGCGCGAGGCGAAGGCCGCCAAGGCATCAACCGGCCGCAGCTACGGAGACCGCGGCAACAGCGCCCGTCCCGGCCAGCCGCGCAGCTACGGCAATGAAAACCGGGGCGGCGGCAACCGCGTCGGTGTGCGGGGACGCTTCAAGGACTGATCGCTCGCAACATCAGCGGTAATGGAGAAGGGGGTTTCACGTGAAACCCCCTTTTTTGTTGTCCGCATTTCCTATCGGAAGCGCAGGCTTGCCGCCATCGCCTCGAAATCCGCGAGCCCGCGCTGAAAATAGACGATGGCCGGGGCTTCGTACTGGATGGACAGGCGGCCCCTGGCATCGACCAGGCCGACCATGACACGTTCGATAGGCAATCCACGCTCGTTCTTGTAGCGGATATGTACGCGGGCGGCGGGTTTGCCGCCGAGCATCGCGGGCGTGTTGGACACCACTTCGAGGCTGGAGGTGGATTCGGTGCTTTTCCATTCGGCGATGGCGAGTTCGGCGATTTCATGCGGCAGCATGTCGGCGCGGGTTTCACGCTTGGTGCGCGGTAGCTTGCGGTCATGCGGCTGACGGTTGACGACGATGTAGTTCAACGCCGGACCGTCACGGGTCACGAAGAAGTCGTTGCTGTCGGCGGTGCGCCTGACCCAGCCGAGCGGCAACTCAAGCGTGTAATCGTCGCGCTTGGATTCGAGGCGGTTTGTGGGGTCGACGCGCGTCCATGGGGTACAGGCGGCAAGGCTGGCGAGCAGAAGGCCGACGGCGAGGCTGCGGGTCAGGGTCATGGGTGTCGTGTTCCTTGGCTGGGGCTCAAGACATGGGCTGGCTGCGGGGCTGTGCCAGACTGTCGAGGCGGCTGTAGTGACAGACCTGGTTTCTGCCGCCGTTCTTGGCGGCATAGAGCGCCTGGTCGGCCTGGTCGAGCAGTTCTGCCAGCACGCGGGATATATTCTGCTTCCCCGCCTGCGGGGCGAGCGTGGCGATGCCGATGCTGACGGAGATGGGTCTTTTCATGTTTTCGATGGCGGCGATGGCTGCGCGTAGGCGTTCTGCCGCCGCCAGGCCTTCGGTTTCGTTCAGGCCGAGTGCCGCCACGACAAACTCTTCGCCCCCGTGGCGTGCGACGATGTCGGTGTCACGCGCGGTGGCCTTGAGCGTGGAGGCGACCGCTTGCAGCACGCGGTCGCCTTCGGCGTGGCCGAAGTTGTCGTTGATCTGCTTGAAGTGATCGAGATCGAGCAGCAACAGCGTCGCGTATTCCTGTCTGCGGTGGGCAGTTTTAAGCATCTGTCCGGCATGTTCGTAAAATGCGCGCCAGTTGTACAGGCCGGTCAGGCCGTCGTGCTTGGCCAGCAATTCGAGTTCTGCATGCAGACGCCGGAGTTCCGCGGTTTGCCGGGCGAGCGCGTCTTGTGCGGCCTTGCGCTCGGTGATGTCGCGTACGACGCAAAGTATGAGGTGCTCGCCGTGCAGAATCATGGGGCTCAGCATGATGTCGACCGGGAATTCGCGGCCATCCTTGCGTTGTCCGAACAGTTCGGCGGCGGACCCCATTGGCCGGCTGTGCGCCTCGCCCTTGAAGCGATTTCGATGGCCGACGTGACGTGCGGTGAACCGGGGCGGTATCAGCATTTCGACCGGCTGGCCGATCAGTTCGCTGCGGTCGTAGCCGAACAGGGTTTCAGCCTGTGTGTTCGCCAGGGTGATGCGGCCTGCCTGATCGATGATGAGCTGGGCGTCCGGCGCGTATTCAAAAATGCGTTGATAGATTTCCATTATGTGTCAGCCATGCAAAATGGGGATGCCGTCGGCGCGGGCGGAGCATATCGTCCGGAGGGGGCGTTCAGGCGTGGAGATGGGGTCAGGGCGGCGGATGGCGTTCCTCCTGCGAGGGGGGCTGTTTTTCAAGGGATGACAGGTAGTACTCGACATGGCCACGATCGGGGGCGACGGGGGCGAGTTCGAGATAGCGGCGCAAGCGTGAAACGGCAAGCGCCGTGTCGCCGCGCTTGTAATAGAGCAGACCGAGGGCACGGTGGACGGGGGCGAACTGCGGTGTGCTTTCCATCACGCGGCTGAATTCGCGTTCGGCAGCGTCCAGGTCGCCCGCTTCATTGCGCAGGCGATAGGCCTCGCCCAAGTAGTAGGAGGCCTCGGGCGGATATTCGCGGCGATGTTCCGGATTGCCTAGCACCAGAATGATCTGCTTGAAGCGATAGGCGGCGAGATCGGCTTCGAGGGAAGCCAGGCGCAGTCCGGCGGTGGTTTCGACGAAGCGTTCGCGAGCGATTTCGCCGCTGTTGGCGTCCTTGGCCAGTTCGCTGAAATTGTCGATGCGTTCCTGCAGTCTGGGGTGGCTGGCAAAGAAGAAGGGTTCGCTGATTTCGGCGGCCTTGATTTCGGCCTGCAGGTGCTCGAAGGTTCGGATGCTTTCGCGCGGGGCGTAGCCGGCAGCGATCAGGCGCCGGTAGCCGATTTCGTCGGCCTCGCGCTCATGCTCGCGCGAGTAGCCGAACATCGACGACAGGGCGACGATGTCGCCCACCAGCGGCACGCCCAGCATGCCGACCATCAGGGCGAATGCCGCCGCATTGCGGACGCGCTCGGCCTGCTGCAGCGCGTGGCGGTGGATGAAATGCGCGCCTTCGTGTGCCAGCACGGTGGCGAGCTGGGCTTCGTTCTCGAAGCGTGCGATCAGGCCGGTGTTGACGTAGATGCTGCCGTTGGGCAGGGCAAAGGCGTTGATGTGCTGGGCGTTCAGCAGATGCACGTTGAAGCGGCCCTTGAACTCGGGATAAAGCCGGTCCATGATGTCTTGCAGGTACCCGCTGAGGGCGGGGTCCGTGTTGACCTTGCCGGCGCGCGCGAGCGCCTGATCGAATTCATCGGCCTCATGCCACAGGCTCTTCTCGGCCGGGTCCAGTTCCTGAATGTCGGTGGCGCCGGCCCATGGCGCCACGTCGCCGGCATGGACCGGCGCGGTCAGAGCGAAGGCCAGAGCCAGGGTCAGGATCGGCGCGCGCGTCATCGCGACCCCGGCCAGGTCTGGTAGAGTGCGCGCATCAGACCGTCGATGTCGGCGGGCTTTCGCGAGTCCATGCTGCTGCTGGAATCGAAGCTCATCCACTGCACGTCGCCGGTTTTCAGGTCGACCACGCCGGCGGTCATGAACGCTTGCCCCAGCGGCATGACGATGCCGAGCGCCAGGCCCGCGATGAAGGCGGCGCGACGGCCGCTGGACGAAATGAAGTCGGATCCCAGCACGATCAGCGCTGCATCGGCGCCGGTTTGTTCGCGCAGGAAGGCAAGGCCGGGGCCGACGGTGTAATCGAACTCGTTTTTCTTGTGCGCCCAGGCAGCCTGTTCGCCGCGGCCATAGATGAACACCGACTGCGCGACGCGGTCATACAGGCCGATATTNNGGCGCGGGAATCAGTTCGAACAGCCCCGACTCACCCGCCAGCCGGGTGGCTGCCGTGGTGATATTGTCTCGTGCCGTCGCTTCCCAGTCGGCCATGCGAGTGGGCACGCCGCCGGCCGACAGTTCGAACACGAACACCTGCGGCGGCAGCAGCACGACTTTTTTCGGTCGGGAGTCGAGGTTTTGCGATAAGGCCGGATGGATGGCGCTCATGGCGGCAAGCGCGGGCATTGCCATTACACTTGCCGTCACCAGCATCACCGCACCGATTATTCGCCGCATCATGCAAAACTCCGATAAGGGACCTCACCCTATGGGAAAGTATACGAGGGGTCAATCGCACGTTCATCCTGCCTGGCGCTGGGTGAGCGACCGCGGACTGCGGGTGCCGACGGGGGAGGCCACCCTGGCATGCTACGGTACGCTGGTTTCGCAGGATTTTCCTGAAGTTGAGGACATCATTCCGGCGGACGACAGCCTTTTACTGGTTTTGCGCCGGGGCGAGTGTGTGTCGGCGGAATTGGCGGCAATGCTGACGTCGCCCCCGGCAGACGCGCCGGTCTCGAGCGGGAGATTGCTTGAGATCGCAGTGGAGTACGGCGGTAGGGCGGGGCCGGATTTGCCGGTTGTGGCGGATCTCGCGGGGATAGATCCCGCAGCCTATATTAAGCGCCATTCAGACGCAGACTATAAGGTCGCGTTTTTGGGATTCCAGCCGGGTTTTCCCTATTTGCGCGGTCTGCCGGATGTCCTGCGGACGCCGCGCCGGGCGTCGCCGCGGGTGCGGGTGGCAGCCGGCAGTGTGGCGGTAGGCGGTGTCTATACCGGGATTTATCCGGCCGCCGGTCCGGGCGGCTGGCATATCATCGGCCGCACGGCGGCCGTCCTGTTCGATCCGCAACGAGACGCGCCGGCACTGATGAAGCCGGGCGATCGTGTGCGCTTTGTCCCACAATGATCGAGGTCTTGCGCGCAGGCCTGTGCGACCTGGTGATGGATCAGGGCCGTCCCGGCCGGGGTGGCCTGGGGGTGCCCAGGGGCGGCGCCGCCGATCCGGCAGCATTGGCGGCGGCCAACCGTCTGGCTGGAAACGACGCGACCGCGGCAGGGCTGGAAATCACGCTGCAGGGGCCGACGCTGCGTTTTCCGCGAGGCGGCGTGGTGGCGCTCACCGGCGCCCGTTTTGCCGCCGTTCGTAGCAGCGGGGTGACCGTGGCGTGGAACGAAACCCTGGTGCTGGCAGCCGGCGAGACCCTGCGCCTCGATCACGCCCAGACAGGGTGCCGGTGCTGGCTGGCCGTGCGGGGTGGCCTTGCGGTGCCGCAGCTGCTGGGCAGTGGCAGTACCTTTCTCCCGGCAGGATTCGGCGGTCTTGAGGGCCGGGCGCTGCAGGCGGGCGACCGGCTGGCGCTCGGCACAGGGNNATCTGCTGCGGGCGCACCCGCCGTCCAGCGAAGCGGATGCGCCCCTGCGTGTGGTGGCCGGGCCGCAGGTCGACCTGTTTGACGATGCTGGCCTGGCGGCATTTTTCGGGGGGCGCTATCAGGTGGGGGCGGCGTCGGATCGCCGCGGACTGCGTCTGAGCGGACCGGCGGTGACGCATGCGAAGGCCGATCTGCCGTCGCAGGGGGTATTGCCGGGCGCGGTACAGATTCCACCCGACGGCCAGCCGATCATCCTGGGCTGGGATGGTCCGGTGACCGGGGGCTACCCGGTGGTTGCTGGCGTGGTTACAGCCGACTGGCCGCGGCTTGCACAACTGAGGCCGGGGGATCGCGTGCGTTTCGCCACGATCGCGCGTGAAGCCGCCCGCGAGTTGGCGGCGGCGCAGTGGGAAATCGGAGACATCGCGTGATCGAACTGAATGCAGACATTGGCGAGGGCTGCGACGATGCCAGCCTGATGCCCTACCTGACCCGGGTGTCGATCGCGTGCGGCGGCCACACCGGCGACGCCGCCAGCATGAGGGACGCGTTGCAACTTACTGCCGAACATGGCGTTGCGGCAGGCGCGCACCCGAGCTATCCCGATCGCAGCCAGTTCGGGCGGCGGGCCCTGGCGGCGTCCGGCGACGAGATTGCTGCCTGGGTGACACAGCAGACCGAAGCGCTGGCCGAGCAGGCGGCACAGTTGGGGCTGCGGCTGGCGCACGTCAAACCGCATGGCGCCCTGTATAACGTCGCGGCGCGCGATGCGGGCGTGGCCCGTGCCATTGCGCGGGCGGTGGTAGCAGTGGACCCGGCGCTGGCGCTGGTCGGGCTGGCCGGCTCGCAACTGATCGCGGCCGGGCAGGCTGCCGGGCTGGCGGTGCTGAACGAGGCATTTGCCGACCGCCGCTACCAGCCCAGCGGCCGGCTTGTTTCACGTGAAACCGCAGGCGCGCTGATCGTCGATCCGGCGGACGCCGCCGAGCAGGCCCGTGTGCTGGCCGAGGGCAGGGCGGTTGCCACGCTGGGTGGCGGCGCCGTGCGGATCCGGGCGGACACGATCTGCCTGCACAGCGACACGCCGGGCGCATTAAATATTGCCCGGGCCGTCCATGCCGCGCTGAATCGCGGATAATTCCGCCCCTGTGTTTTTGAACTGCTGACCCATGCCGCTTCTGACCTTTGACCGCCTTGAACTGGCCTACGGCCACTGGCCGCTACTCGACGGCGCCTCGCTGGTCATCGAGGCGGGCGAGCGCGTTGGCCTGATCGGCCGCAACGGCACCGGCAAGTCGAGTCTCCTGAAGATCATCGCCGGCGAAAGCCAGCCTGACGCTGGCGAGGTGTGGCGGGCACCCGGCCTGAAGCTCGCCTACGTGCCGCAGGAACCTCAGTTCCAGCCCGGCCATAGCGTGTTCGAAGCGGTGGCGGAGGGCGTCGGTGCCGCGCAGAAGCTGCTGGCCGAATATCATGCCGTGGCCCATGCGATGGCGGAGGGCGACGAGACCGTGTATGCCGACTTCGAGCGGTTGTCGCACGAACTGGAAGTGGCTGATGCCTGGCGGCTCAACAGCCGGGTGGAAGAAACCCTGCAACGCCTGAACCTGGATGCCGACGCGGCGGTGGAGACCCTGTCCGGCGGACTGAAAAAACGCGTGGCGCTGGCGCGCGCGCTGGTCACTGACCCCGAACTGCTGCTGCTGGACGAGCCG
>DONB01000059.1 GCA_003510325.1 Thiobacillus sp.
CCACATCCTCGCCAAGCTCAACCTGTCGTCGCGGGTGGAAGCGGCGGTGTTCGCGGTGGAGCACAAGGTCGCGCCCGGGGGGCGCGGCGAGGGGCGATAAAGCGCGCTTGCGCCCAGCCTGTCTATCCGAAACGAATGGATACGCCGCGCAGGCACGTGGCAAGCAGGGCGACACGGGAATAATCTCAGCCCTCTTTCCACCGCACGTCGCTTGACCCGCTCCCGATTTCCCGACTAGAGTCCGGAAAAATCACGGCACGCGCAACGCACGCGGCCCGGCCCTGCGGAAGAACTAGCAATCAAATACAGTCGGAGGGGGAAATCCATGGGNNCGTGCGTGGCCAGAATCGCATCGGTTCCGCGGCAGGGGTGTTTGTCGTTTCCGTTATCGTCCCATATCAAGATCACACCCCAACCAGAACAACAACTTAGCATGCGCGCAGACGTGTTATACACATTTAACAATTCTGGATATACACCTAAAAAGGTGTCTACTTAACGTTAGGCGCTTGCAGCCACAATGATCGAAATACTCTCCGACTTTAGTAACTGGGTGGCCAGCCGCACGCTTGGAAAGTTGTTCTTTGTCGGTCTGCTGGCTTTGCCAGTCATCGCAATTTGGGGTTACTTTGGATTTTTGGGGCGCCGCAAAAAATGAAGCCCGGGCATACGAGCGTGCTGCCATCAGCCAACGCCCCTAACCCTGCGGTCAAGGCGCTCCCTTCGGTCGCTGGGACGCGCCGCAAGCGGCGCGCCCCTTACCTTGAACGTTAGGCTACACACTGAATCCGACGTTGCCAATGAGAGAGTCAACAACATGCCATACGTAAATATCCAAATAACTAGGGGAGCCACAAGAGAGCAGAAGGCTCAACTAGTTAAGGATGTAACCGATTCCCTTGTTCGCGTACTCGGAAAAAAACCGGAGCACACGCATGTCGTTATTCATGAAATAAATGAAGAGGACTGGGGGTTCTCAGGCCTATTGACGGACGAATGGAAAAAACTAAAGTAGTCGCCTTCCGCATACCCATGAAGCCTAACCCTACGCTCAAGCGGGACTGCGCAAAAGCGTGCAGCCCCTTAGCTCCACGTTAGGTGTTCCTATGAGTAACGATCCTCAACACGACGATTGGCTGGAAACCTATAAGTCCCTTATCACGCTATCGACTGAGGGCTTTAAGTTTTGTGCTTTGGCTAATGGCGGTGCTGCCGTAGCAATCCTCGCCTACCTTGGCAACGTAGTTGGAAAAGGGTTTGCTCCCCCAGACATGAGTTGCCCTATGGCCATTTTCTTGGCCGGGCTGGTTCTTTGTGGCGCAACAATGCTCTTTGCCTACGTCAACCAATTAAGCCGCCTCAACCGTCTTTCCCGACGTGAAGATCCAAGCAAGGATTGGCGCCTTTGGGTTGCCATAGTGCTGTTTATTTCCAGTCTATCTGCATTTGCGTTTGGCTCGTGGAAGGCAGTGGTCGCATTCCAGCAATTCACACCTAACACTTCGGTCGAGAGGGACCGCCCAACGGCTGCGCCGTCGGGTGCCCTCCGCAGCTCCGCTGCTCCGGCGGCCCCTTACCTCGAACGTTAGGCATCGCAAGTGCCAAAATTCGTAGCCTTGTTGCGTGGCATCAATGTTGGCAAGGCCAATCGGGTTCCCATGGCCGATCTGCGAGCCTTGCTGACTGAACTTGGGTACACGGACGTAGCTACGCTGCTGAACAGCGGCAACGCCGTATTCCGGGCCAGCAAGGGAACGCAGGCCGAGCATGCAGCGAGCATAGCCGCCGCCTTATCCGAGAAGCTGAAGGTGGATGTACCCGTCATCGTCAAGTCGGCGAAAGAGTTGTCGGCCATCGTTGGCGAGAACCCGTTGGCCGAGCAGGTAACCGATCACTCGCAACTCCTGGTTGTCCTCGCTCAAGACAACGCCACGCTATCCGGGCTGGGTGCAGTCGAATCTTTGGTCGTGTTGCCTGAGCAGTTCCTGGTCGGCAAGCATGCCGCGTACTTGCACTGCGCAACCGGCATCCTGGAAAGCAAGGCCGGTAAAGCCTTGCTCGGCAAAGCAGGTCGATCAGTGACAACCAGAAACTGGGCGACCATTCTCAAGTTGCAGGCGTTGGCAGGTGAACCCGGCGCCTAGCCCTTTCATCGAGAGGGACGCCCAAGCGCTCGCCCTTGGCCGCCCGCCATGTCAAACCTTAGCCAAAAACAAGTGCGTCCCATCCATTTGCGCATAGCCACGGCGGCAGACCTGCCGGACATTCTCCGCCTCCATGCGCAGCCCGACATGGACGATGGCAAGGTGTTGACGCTGGCCGAAGCCGAACGGGTGTTCGAGCGCATGGCACGCTATCCCGACTACCGGCTTGTCGTGGCGATGTGCGATGACCGCGTCGTCGGCAGCTTCGCCCTGCTGATCATGGACAACCTCGGGCACCAAGGCGCGCCTTCCGGGGTCATCGAGGATGTGGTGGTCGACCCGCACTACCAGGGACAAGGCATCGGCCGGGCGATGATGCAGCATGCGCTGCGGCTGTGCGGCGAGAAGGGCTGCTACAAGGTGGCGCTGTCGTCCAACCTCGCGCGCGAGCGTGCGCATGCCTTCTACGAATCGCTCGGCTTTGAACGGCATGGCTACAGCTTTAGAATCATGCCCCCTCCTCCGCTTCCGGACGACGCGGCCTGAAGCCTGCGAACGGCCGGGGCGAGGCGCACCCACCCGAAAAGGATAGAAGATGAGCTCCCTGCCCCCCTGCCCGCAATGCGGTTCCCAGTACACCTACGAGGACGGCGACCGCTACGTCTGCCCCGAGTGCGCGCACGAGTGGCCGCAAGCCGCCGCGGCGGAGAGTGCCGAGCAGGCGCGCGTGGTGCGCGATTCCAACGGCACCGAGCTGCACGACGGCGACACGGTGACGGTGATCAAGGACCTGAAGGTGAAGGGCTCGTCGCTGGTGGTGAAGGTGGGGACCAAGGTGAAGAACATCCGCCTGGCCGAGGGCGATCATGACATCGACTGCAAGATCGACGGCATCGGCGCGATGGGCCTGAAGTCGGAATTCGTGAAGAAGGCGTAGCGCGCCCGCTTACGACCACACGCCGGGCCGCGGCGAGAAACTGTCGAGCACGCGCAGGTAGCTGGCGCGCGCGATCGAACTCGGATCGGCCAGGTTCTTCTGGCTCATGCTGCCCTTCAGCTGGGCGATCGACACGTATTCGCGCTCGTCCATCCAGCGTTCCATGTCGCGCAGGATCTGTGTGAGCCGGGCCGGTCCGTGCTGCAGCAGGGATGACGCCAGATGCACGACGTCGGCCCCGACCAGCAAAAGCTTGAGCGCTTCCTCGTGGCTGTGGACACCGCCGGTGGCGGCCAGCGTCAGCCGGGNNGCTGATAGAAGCGGTTGAACAGGGCGACGCCCTGCGCACCGGCGAACTCGAGCTGTTTGACGAAATGCGGCAGCGAGGAAAAAAACGGCGGCAGCTTCATGACGACGGGAAGGCTCACCACGCTGCGCAGCTCGTGCAGCAGGCTGAGATAGCGCGCCTCCACGGCCGCGCCCGACTCCAGCATCTCGGCTGCGACGTGATAGACGTTGAGCTCCAGCGCATCGGCGCCGGCCTGCTGCAATGCGCGCCCGAGTTCCACCCAGCCCGACAGGGAGACGCCGTTGAGGCTCGCCACCACCGGGATGTCCAGCCGCGATTTCAGGCGGTGCAGGTGTTCGAGGTAGCGCTCCAGCCCGCCCTGGAATTCGCCATGGCCAGGCAGGAAGCTGTCGGCTTCGGCATGACCGAGATCGGCGTGCAGCAGGAAGCGGTCGAGCATCGCGTCCTCCGCCTGCAGCTCCTCCTCGAACAGCGAATACATCACCAGCGCGGCAGCGCCGGCATCCTCCAGCTGCAGCGCAGCGTCGAGGTCGCGCGACAGCGGCGAAGCCGAGGGCACCAGCGGGTTCTTCAGCTTGAGGCCGAGGTAGTCGGTAGAGAGGTCGATCATGTCAGGCTCCCGGTTTGGGTTCGTCGGCATGGCGCAGTGCCATGTCCTGATAGGCCTTGAAACGCCGTCCGGCATCCTCCTGCGCCTGCGCCAGGAAACGCTGCGCGGCCTCGGGATGGCTGCGCGCGAGCATGGCGAAGCGGGTTTCCGATTCCATGAAGGTCCGGATCGGCTGGCTGGGCGCGGCCGAGTCGAGCTTGAACGGATTGNNCGAAGCGGAACAGCGGCCAGTGTCCGCTCTTCACTGCCAGCTCCTGCTGGCGCTGGTTGTAGAGCATGTCGTAGCCGTGGGCGATGCACGGGCTGTAGGCAACGATCAGCGAGGGGCCGCGGTAGGCCTCGGCCTCGTGGAACACGCGCAGGGTCTGGGTGTCCTTGGCGCCGTAAGCCACCGTCGCCACATAGACATGGCCGTAGTCGGCGGCCAGCCTGGCGAGATCCTTCTTCGCGGTGGCCTTGCCGCCGGCGGAGAACTTGGCGACCGCGCCGATCGGCGTGGCCTTGGAAGTCTGGCCGCCGGTGTTGGAATAGACCTCGGTGTCGAGCACCAGGATGTTGACGTCGTAGGGCAGCGCGAGCACGTGGTCGAGGCCGCCATAGCCGATGTCGTAGGCCCAGCCGTCGCCGCCGATGATCCACACCGAGCGGCGGATCAGCCATTCGGCGACGCTGGCGAGTTCCTTCGCGCGCGGGTGCGACGATGCGGACAACCTGTCGAGCAGCAGGGCGACGCGGCCGCGCTGTTCNNCAGCCATTTCCTTCGCCAGCTGCTGCGCGTATGCCATCAGCTGATCGGCCGCGAGCCGCATGCCGAGGCCGAATTCGGCGTTGTCCTCGAACAGCGAATTGCTCCACGCCGGGCCGCGCCCGGCGCCGTTCACCGTGTAGGGCGTGGACGGCAGGTTGCCGCCGTAGATCGACGAGCAGCCGGTGGCGTTGGCNNGGCGTCTCGCCGCAGCCGGCGCAGGCGCCGGAAAACTCGAACAGCGGGTCGAGCAGCATCGATCCGGGAATCGTGCCGTGCTTGATCGTGCTGCGGTCGAATTCGGGCAGGTGCAGAAAGAAGGCGAAGTTGTCGCGCTCGGGATCGCGCAGCGGGCCGACCGGCGCCATGTTCACCGCCCGGCGCGACACGTTGGACTTGTCGTGGATCGGGCAGGCCTCGACGCAATCGCCGCAACCGGTGCAATCTTCCGGCGCCACCTGGTAGCTGATGTGGGTGCCGGCGGGAACGTCCTTGCTCTTCGCCGGCACGTGCTTGAAGGTCGGCGGCGCCTCGCTTGCCGCTTCGGCAGAAAAGAGCCGCGAGCGGATCGCCGTATGCGGGCAGACGAACACGCACTTGCCGCACTGGGTGCAGAGGTCCGGCTCCCACACCGGGATTTCCAGCGCGATGTTGCGCTTCTCGTAGCGCGCGGTGCCGAGCGGCCAGGTGCCGTCGGCGGGCAGCCGCGACACCGGCAGGTCGTCGCCGTGGCCCTGGTAGATCGGCAGCGTGAGGTCGCGCACGAAATCGGGAACGGCATTGTCATTCCGGCGTACGCCGGAATCCAGTTCAATCTCGGCTGGATGCCGGCCTGCGCCGGCATGACGGGCCACATCGACCTGATGCAGCTCCGCCAGCGTCATGTCGATCGCCTTGTAGTTCAGCTCGACCAGGCGCTTGCTCTTCTTGCCGTAGGTCTTGTCGACCGCCTGCTTGATCGCGACGATCGCCTGGTCCTTCGGCAGGATGCCGGAAATCGCGAAGAAGCAGGTCTGCATGATGGTGTTGATGCGCCGCCCCATGCCGGCCCCGGCGGCGACGGCATAGGCGTCGATCGCCCACAGCTGCAGGCGCTTTTCCTGAATCTGCGCGCGCAGTGTTTGCGGCAGCGTGTCCCACACCGTGTCGGGCGGAACCGGCGTGTTGAGCAGGAATACGCCGTCCGGCGCCGAGTGCGCCAGCAGGTCGTAGCGCTCGACGAACACCGGCTGGTGGCAGGCGACGAAGCCGGCCATGCCGTGCTCGATCAGATAGGTGGAACGGATCGTCGCCGGGCCGAAGCGCAGGTGCGACACCGTCACCGCGCCGGACTTCTTAGAATCGTAGACGAAGTAGCCCTGCGCCTGCAGGTCGGTGGCTTCGCCGAGGATCTTGATCGAGTTCTTGTTGGCCGACACCGTGCCGTCGGCGCCCAGGCCCCAGAACACCGCGTGCTGCAGCTGCCGCGACGCATCGGTGCGGAAATCCGCATCCCACGGCAGCGACAGATGGGTGAGGTCGTCGTGGATGCCGACGGTGAACTGGCGCCGGGGGGCAGGCTGCGCAAGTTCGTCGAACACGGCCTTCACCATGCCGGGGGTAAATTCCTTGCTGGCCAGGCCGTAGCGGCCGCCGATCACCCGCGGCATGACGCGGCCCTCTGCCGCAGCCTGCGCAAGCGCGGTCACCACGTCCTTGTACAGGGGCTCGCCGTCGGCACCCGGCTCCTTGCAGCGGTCGAGCACGGCGATGGCGCGTGCCGTCGGCGGCAGCGCATCGAGCAGCGCGCCCGGCGCAAAGGGCCGGTACAGCCGCACCTTCAGCACGCCCACCTTCTCGCCGCGAGCGACGAGATGCTCGACCGTCTCGTGCACGGTCTCGGCGCCGGAGCCCATCAGCACGATCACCCGCTCGGCGTCCGCCGCGCCGACATAGTCGAACAGCCGGTAATGCCGCCCAGCGAGCTCGCCGAAGCGGTCCATCGCATCCTGCACGATCTGCGGGAAGGCGTCATGGAAGGGATTGGCGCGCTCGCGAGACTGGAAGAACACGTCCGGATTCTGCGAAGTGCCGCGTAGCACCGGATGTTCCGGCGACAGCGCGCGTGCCCGGTGCGCGGCGATGAGATCGGCGTCGAGCATCGCGCGCACGGTGTCGGCGCCCAGCGCGGCGATCTTCGACACCTCGTGCGAGGTGCGGAAGCCGTCGAAGAAATGGATCACCGGAATGCGCCCGGCCAGCGTCGCCGCCTGCGCGATCAGCGCGAAATCCTGCGCTTCCTGCGGCGAGTTGGCGGCGAGCAGCGCGCAGCCGGTGGCGCGGCAGGCCATGACGTCGGACTGGTCGCCAAAAATCGACAGCGCGTGCGTAGCCAGCGTGCGCGCCGCTACGTGCAGCACGAAGGGCGTCAGCTCGCCGGCGATCTTGTACAGGTTGGGGATCATCAACAGCAGGCCCTGGCTGGCGGTGAAGCTGGTGGCCAGCGCACCGGAGGTGAGCGCACCGTGCAGCGTGCCGGCGGCACCGCCTTCCGACTGCATCTCGATGATTTTCGGCACCGCGCCCCACAGGTTGGGCCGCCCCTGCGACGCCCATTCGTCGGCCCATTCGCCCATGCTCGACGCCGGCGTGATGGGATAGATCGCGATCACCTCGTTGGTGAGGTAGGCAATGCGGGCAACGGCTTCGTTGCCGTCGAGCGTCAGCATGGCGGTCATGGCAGGCATTTACAGGACAAGTCTGTCCTTTATTCTAGACCCGGGTTGAAAATGAGCCAGTCATCCGGGCAGAGACCGCATCCCCTGCACCGCTCAAGCGACGCGGATGCATCCTGTACACTCGACCTGTCATTTTCTCACCGGAGCTTCGCCGGCCCGCCTGCCGGCCCCCGTCATGCCGCACAGCGTCGACCTCATCACCACGATTGCCGCCGCGCTCGGACTGGCGCTGATTTTCGGTTTCATCGCCGTGCGGATCAGGTTGCCCGCGCTGGTGGGCTATCTGCTCGCCGGCATCGTGATCGGCCCCTTCACCCCGGGCTTCGTCGCGGATACGGCGCTGGCCGGGCAACTGGCCGAAATCGGCGTGATGTTGCTGATGTTCGGCGTGGGACTGCATTTCTCGCTCGACGATCTGCTGTCGGTGAAGAAGATCGCCCTGCCCGGCGCCGTGGTGCAGATTGCGGTGGCGACGGCGATGGGGATGGGCCTGGCCTACGGGTGGGGCTGGAACCTGATGGCCGGCATCGTGTTCGGATTGTCGCTGTCGGTGGCAAGCACGGTGGTGCTGCTGAAGGCGCTGGAAAGCCGCGGCGTACTGGCCACGCCGAATGGCCGTATCGCGGTGGGCTGGCTGGTGGTGGAAGACCTGGTTATGGTGCTGGTGCTGGTGCTGCTGCCGCCGCTGGCCGCGATGTTCGGCGGCAGCACGGCCACCGGGCACGATGGCAATCTATGGGTCACCCTGGGCCTGACCATCGGCCAAGTGGCGATCTTCATCGGCCTGATGCTGATCGTGGGCCGGCGTTTCTTCCCCTGGCTGCTGTGGCAGGTGGCGCGCACCGGATCGCGCGAACTGTTCACGCTGTGCGTGGTGGCGGCGGCACTCGGCATCGCCTACGGTTCGGCGGCGCTGTTCGGCGTGTCGTTCGCGCTGGGCGCGTTCTTCGCCGGCATGGTGCTGCGCGAATCGGCACTGAGCTACCGCGCCGCCGAGGAATCGCTGCCGTTGCGCGACGCCTTCGCGGTGCTGTTCTTCGTCGCGGTGGGCATGCTGTTCGATCCGCGCGTGCTGATGGAGCAGCCGCTGCAGGTGCTGGCGGTGGTCGCCATCATCGTTTTCGGCAAGTCGCTGGCGGCGTTTCTGCTGGTGCTGGCGTTCCGCTACCCGCTCAACACCGCGCTGACGGTGTCGGCCAGCCTCGCGCAGATCGGCGAGTTCTCGTTCATTCTGGCCGGGCTCGGGGTGACGCTCGGTGTGCTGCCGGTCGAGGGGCAAAGCCTGATCCTCGCCGGCGCGCTGATTTCGATCGCGCTCAATCCGCTGGTGTTCCAGATGACGGAACCGGCGCAGGCCTGGATACTGTCGCGCTCGCGCCGTGCGCGCGAGCTGGAGCATCGCGACGACCCGCTGGCCGAACTGCCTGCCGGCGTCGCTTCGCACACCCTCNNCCCTCAGCAGCCACGTGGTGCTGGTGGGATTCGGCCGCGTCGGGCAGCGCATCGCCGAGGCGCTCGACGCCCGCGGCATGCCGTACGTGGTCGCCGAGCAGCAGCGCGAAGCAGTCGAGAAACTGCGCAGGCGCGGCATCCACGCGGTGGTCGGCGATGCGTTCGAGCCGGCGGTGCTGATCCAGGCGCATGTCGCGCGCGCGCAGATGCTGGTGATTGCCACGCCCGACGTATTCAAGGCCCGCAAGATGATCGAGATCGCGCGCGCCCTCAACCCGCGCATCCATGTCATCGTGCGCAGCCACAGCGAGGACGAGGCCGAGCTGCTGCGTCGCGAACAGGCGGTCGAGGTGCTGGTGGGAGAACGCGAACTGGCCAACAGCATGGTGCGTCATGTCAGCGAACACGCCGACGCGCACGCTGCAAGGCAGATTTGATCGTTCAGTTTTTGGGCTGCACGCAGCGCTCGACGACTCTGCGCACCAGCGGCGCCACCACCATCACAGCGGGAAACGCGACCGCCCACGAGCCCAGCCAGGCCGAAAGCCATTTGGCGCCGAAATGGTCGATCAGGCCGACAGCGTTCCAGGTCGCCACACCCGACACCAGCAAGGACATCAGGCCGGACAGCAGCAGGGCGAACAGCGGGAACTCGAAACGCGCGGGCAGCCGTCTCATGACCGGGGACCCGGAGCCGGCTTGCTGCACAGGCGCGCCAGTTCGCCGAAACACTGGGTTTTCAGGACATCGCGCCGCTGCATCTGCCGCGGCAGCCAGCGCAGGCTGCGCAGCCATGCGGTACGGCGCAGCGCGGTGTACACGCCCTCGCGGACCGCCGCATCCTCCTGCGCCAGCACGGCATGGATCGCCGCGCACAGAACCGGCAGGCGGTCTCCGAAGAAAATCGCGGTGGAAAAGAAATACGGCAGCCAGTCGCGGATCTGCGCCTGCGCCAGCGTCATCGCGCTGATCGGGTCATCCTCGAAATCGATCGCGCCGAGACCATGTTCGGGCGACCACACCAGGTTGCGTGCGAATGCCTGGCTCAAATACTGCCCCGACCGGTGTGCCTGCAGGATGGCGGCGGCGCCGCGCTGCCAGTGTTCGAGCTGTTCAGCCGGTGCGGCATGGCGGATCAGCGATTCGAGCGTGACGTGGCCGAGGTCTGAAATCAGCAGCCAGTGATCGTCATGTTCCAGCACCTGCGGAACATGCAGCCCTGCCGCAGCCAGTTCGGCAAGGCGTCGGGCCTCGTTGCGAATGCCGGACACCCCGCCCTGCGGACGCACCGGCTGCATGGCGGGATGCTGCAGAAGCCTGGCCACGCCGGCCAGCAGCTGATAGCGCCATGCGGGGGGGTGCGGNNCCCTGCCACAGCACCGGCTGGATATGCCGCCCGGATAGCCGCAGCGCCGACACCTGCGCGTCGATGTCGGTGCGGCTGCCCAATTGCGGGCGTGCAGTCGTCATCCCGCTGTCAGCGCAGATGGGCCGGCGTTTCGAGCGGAGTGCGGTGCGCCTGCTCGCTGTGCAGTTCGGGCTGATACCAGCCGAGCTTTTCGCGCAGCTTGACGACGTTGCCGACGATGATGAGGGTGGGTGCCTTGAGGCCCGCCTCTTCGGCCAGCGCCGGCAGCGTGGTGAGATCGCCGGTGATGACGCGCTGGGTCGGCAGCGTGCCGTGCTGGATGATGGCGGCCGGCGTGTCTGCGGTGAGGCCGTGCTTGATCAGCGCCTCGCACAGTAGCGGCAGGCCTTTCAGGCCCATGTAGATGACGATGGTCTGGTCTTTGCGCGCGATGCCTTCCCAGTTCATGTTGAAGGTGTTTTCCTTCAGATGACCTGTGACGAAGGCGACCGACTGCGCGTAGTCGCGATGGGTCAGCGGGATGCCCGCATACGACGCCACGCCAGCCGCCGCGGTGATGCCAGGCACCACCTGGAAGGGCACGCCGTGCTCGACCAGGGTCTCGATTTCCTCGCCGCCGCGGCCGAAGATGAA
>DONB01000206.1 GCA_003510325.1 Thiobacillus sp.
CGCGCCACCTTGTCCTCGTAGGCGGGGCCGATGCCGCGCCCGGTGGTGCCGATCTTGCCGGCGCCCTTGGCGATCTCGCGCGCCTGATCGAGCGCCACGTGATGCGGCATGATGAGCGGGCACGCTTCGCTGATTTTCAGGCGGCTGGCGACGTCGACGCCGGCGGCTTCCAGCATGTCCATTTCCTTCAGCAGCGCGTCGGGCGACAGCACCACGCCGTTGCCGATGTANNGCGCAGGATGCCGGAGGGGATCAGGTGCAGGACGGTCTTCTTGCCCCCGATGACCAGGGTGTGGCCGGCGTTGTGGCCGCCCTGGAAGCGCACCACGCCCTGCGCGCGGTCGGTCAGCCAGTCGACGATCTTGCCTTTGCCTTCATCGCCCCACTGGGTTCCGATGACGACGACGTTTTTTGCTGCCATGGTGGAATCTCCCTTTTATTGTGTGTCCGAGCCGGCAATGACCAGCTCGCGCAAATCCAGACTGAAACCGGTGGCCGGACGCGCCCGGCCGAATACCCGCCCCACTTCGTCGTAGCGCCCGCCCTGCGCGATCGCATGGCTGCGTCCGCCGGTATAGGCAGCGAATACGACGCCGCTGTGATAGCCGTAGCCGCGCAGTTCGGCCAGATCGTAGGCGGCCTCGACCTTGGCCAGCCCCCGGTCGAGCGTCTCCANNCCAGCGCGGCGACCACCGCCGGCAATTGCGGCAGCCGTGCGCGCGCCTCGGCCAGCACGCTGCGGTCGCCGTACAGTTGCGGCAGCGCGGCAAAGGCATCGCGCAGGCCGACAGACAAGCCCGCGGTCAGCACCGCCACGGCGCTGCTGTCCTTGGCCTGCAGCGCACCGAACAGCTGGTGTTCGAGCTCGCCTGAGAGGCCCGCCTCCTGCGCCAGCGCACGGTAGACGCCGACGTGGCCGATGTCGAGCTGCAGCGTTTTCACGCCGCACGCGGACAGGCCCTGCAGCATCAGGGTGAGAATTTCCAGGTCCGCCTCGGCACCGGCTTCGCCATACAGCTCGGCGCCGATCTGGATCGGCTCGCGCGAGCGATGGAAGCCGTCGGACTGGGTATGCAGCACGCTACCGGCATAGCACAGGCGGTTGACCACATTGGCCGCCAGCAGGTGGGCGTCGATGCGCGCCACCTGCGGCGTGATGTCGGCGCGCACGCCCATCAGCCGGCCCGTCAGCTGGTCGACCAGCTTGAAGGTCTTGAGGTCGAGGTCGGCGCCGACGCCGGTCAGCAGCGAATCGACGTATTCCATCAGCGGCGGGACGACCAGCTGATAACCGCGGCTACGGAACAGGTCGAGCAGCGCGCGGCGCATGTCCTCCATGCGCCAGGCCTGCGGCGGCAGCACATCCTCGACGTTTTCGGGCAATAACCAGGCAGTCATGTCAGTTCAGCATCAGCAACAAAAAAACGCCGCCTACTATCGAGGCAGCGCCGATAAAACGCAATTGGCCATCCTTGAGCTCCAGCATCCTGCTGAAGCCCTCGCGCCACATGGCAGGCGCGGCAAACGGCAGGATGCCTTCAATCACCAGCAACAGCCCGATTGCCGCAAACCAGTCAGAACCGGTCATTGACCACCGGCGGCACGCGGATTCTTCATGTACTTGAAGAAATCGGCGCTGGGGTCGAGCACCATCACATCGCTCTTGCTCTTGAAGCTTTCGCGATAGGCCTGCATCGACCGGTAGAACGCATAGAACTCCGCGTTCTTGCCGTAGGCGCCGGCGTATATCGCCGAGGCCTTGGCGTCGCCTTCACCCTTGACGCGCTGCGCGTCGCGGTAGGCTTCGGCAACGATCACGTCCTTCTGCTTGTCGGCGTCGGCCTTGATCTTCTCGGCCTCGGCCGCACCGGTCGAACGCAGCTCGTTGGCCACCTGCTTGCGCTCGGCTTCCATCCGCCGGTAGACGTTTTCCGACACGGTTTCCGGCAGGTCGACCCGCTTGATCCGCACGTCCACCACCTGCACGCCGATCTTGCGCGCGTCGGTATCGGCCTTGGCGCGGATGATGCTCATGATTTCCTCGCGCCGCCCCGACACCACCTCGTTGATGGTGCGCTTGCCGAACTCGGCGCGCAGGCCGTCGTTGACCGTCTGGTTGAGACGGATCTGCGCCCGCGTTTCGTCGCCGCCGACCGACACGTAAAACTGCCGCGCATCGATCACGCGCCACTTGATGAACGAATCCACCAGCACGTTCTTCTTTTCCGAGGTAATGAAACGCTCGGGGTCCGCCGAATCCAGCGTCAGGATGCGCGTATCGAAAAAGCGCACGTTCTGCACCAGCGGCAGCTTGAAATACAGGCCCGGCTTGGTCTTCACCGACACCACTTCGCCCAGCTGGAACACCAGGGCGTTCTGCCGCTGGTCAACCGTAAACATGCTGGAGCTCAGCACGACCAGAACGACCAGCAGGCCGATCAACAACGATCCGATACTCTTGCTCATGGCCGATCCTCCCGGTCACGGCTACGGAGGGCGTCGCGCGTGCGCACGTCCATCGGCGCAGTCGACGACGTGGCCGGCTGGGACAGCACCTCCGGCGCGGCGCTGTAGGGCTGGCTGACGATCTGCTGCAGCTTGTCGAGCGGCAGATACAACAGGCTGTTGCCGCCTTTCTGGTCCACCAAAATCTTGCTGGTGTTGTTCATCACGGTCTGCATGGTGTCGAGGTAGAGTCGCTGGCGCGTGACCTGCGGCGCCTTCTGGTATTCGGCAAAAATCTGTGAAAAGCGGCTGGCTTCGCCCTCGGCATTGGCAATCACCGAGAGCTTGTAACCCTCGGCTTCTTCCTTCAGCCGCGAGGCCAGACCGCGAGCACGCGGCACCACATCGTTGGAGTAGGCTTCGGCTTCGTTCTTCAGGCGCTCGCGGTCCTGGCCCGCTTTCACCGCGTCGTCGAACGCGGCCTGCACCTGCTCGGGCGGCTGGATGTTCTGCAGGGTCACCTGGCTGATGCTGATGCCGGTCTTGTGGCGGTCATGGATGTCCTGCATCAGCTGCTTGGCGCGCGCGGCAATTTCGGCACGCCCCTCGTACAGCACGAAGTCCATCTTGTTCTTGCCGACGATTTCGCGCATGGCGGTCTCGGCGATCTGCAGCGCGCTGTCTTCCGGCGAACGGTTGACGAACAGGAACTCGACCGGATCCTTCAGGATGTACTGGACGGCAAACTGCAGGTCGATGATGTTCTCGTCGTCGGTCAGCATCAGCGACTCTTTCAGCACCTTGCTCTTGACGTTGTTGCGGTAGCCGATTTCGACGGTGCGCACCTGGTCGACGTTGACGATTTCACGCGATTCGACCGGCCACGGCAGATGCCAGCGCGGGCCGGGCTCGGTGGTCTCGACGTATTTGCCGAAGCGCAGCACCATGCCGCGCTGGCCGGTATCGACGATGTAGAAACCGCTCGCCACCCACACCAGCGCGAGTACGCCGGCCAGCAGGCCGACCAGGTTGCCGCCGCCCGGCAAGCCGCCGGAAGAGAAGCCGTCTCCGCCGCCGCTGCCGCCGCCGCTGTCCTTGTTGCCGAACATGCCGTTGAGGCGCTGGTTGACGCGCCGCCAGAGCTCGTCCAGATCGGGCGGTCCGCTGTTCTTGCGGTTGTCTTTATTGCCCCATTGCGGGTCGTTCCATGCCATAGCGTTATGTGGAGAAAACAGTAGGTTGGAGAGAGGTGTCGCCCGTCGCGTCGGTTTCGCCCTGACGCCGGCCGGCAAGCAGGATTTCCGACAGCGCCTCGCGCAAAAGTTCAAGCCCCGAGCCGGTTTGCGCGGATACATACACGCTGTGGAGTTTACCATACTCGTCGCGCCCGACTCCCGGCGCAACGCCCGTCAAATCGAGCTTATTGTAGACGCGAAGCTGAGGCACGGCATCTGCGCCGATCTCTTTCAGCACCTTGTCGACCGCCTCGATCTGGCGCTCGCGCCCGGGGCTGGAGGAATCGATCACGTGCAGCAGCAGATCGGCTTCTGTCGTGGCTTCCAGCGTGGCGCGGAAGGCCGCCACTAGGTCGTGCGGCAGGCGGGTGATGAAGCCCACGGTGTCGGACAGCACCACTTCGCCCACCTCAGGCAGGTAGATCTTGCGCGTGGTGGTGTCGAGCGTGGCGAACAGCTGGTCGGCCGCGTAGGCGCCTGCGCGCGTCAGCGCATTGAACAGGGTGGACTTGCCGGCGTTGGTATAGCCCACCAGCGCCACCGACATCACCTGCTGGCGCGCACGCGAACGCCGCTGGGTACGCCGCTGCTTGCCCAGCCTGGCGAGCCGCTCGCGCAACGCCTTGACCCGCACGCCCAGCAGCCGGCGGTCGGTCTCAAGCTGCTTTTCGCCCGGACCGCGCATGCCAACGCCGCCGCGCTGGCGTTCGAGGTGGGTCCAGCCGCGCACCAGGCGGGTGGACAGATGCTGCAACTGGGCCAGCTCGACCTGCAGCTTGCCCTCGGCGCTCTGCGCACGGCGGGCGAAGATGTCCAGGATCAGGCTGGTGTGGTCGATCACGCGGCACTGCAGGCGGCGCTCCAGGTTGCGTTCCTGCGCCGGCGACAGTTCGTGATTGAAGATGACGACGTCGGCTTCGGTGGCGAGGACCAGCGCCGCGATTTCGTCGGCCTTGCCGCTTCCGACGAACAGCGCGGCGTCCGGACGGCTGCGCTTGCCCTGCACCTCGCCCAGGATGTCGAGCCCGGCACCCGACGCCAGCAGGCGCAGTTCGGCGACGCTCTCTGCAAAATCGGGATCGCCGAAATCGAGCGCCACCAGAATGACGCGCTCGCCGCCTGCGTGCCGCTCAAACAAGGACGCGCTCCCGATTTGCAGCCGAACGCATCGCGGCGGTTGATGGGATGGAAGAATACGGAAAGGGGTTCACGGACAAGGGTTCAGAAGGGGGCCTACGACGCGCCCCCCTCGAGTGGGCAGGAACGTTTCATTCTAGCCCGTATTACATAAGCTGCGGGCGCCCAAAATACCAGCCCTGACCGTAGTCCACGCCCATGTCGGCCAGAATGCGTGCGGTTTCTGCGTCCTCGACGTGTTCGGCCACCGTTCGCATGCCTTCCTTGCGCGCAAAGTTGGCCAGGCTTTCGACGATGCCCGCCACCTTGCGGTCCTGGCGCATGTGCGACACCAGCCAGCCTTCAATTTTCAGGAAACTGACCGGCAGGTGCGCCAGGTAAAGATAGGACGAATAGCCGCTGCCGAAATCGTCGAGCGCCAGCCGAAAGCCGAAATCGATGAAGGGCTGCAAGTCGGCGCGCAGCTTCTCCAGGCTGACGATGTGCTGGCGCTCGGTCAGTTCCA
This sequence comes from Thiobacillus sp., assembly GCA_003510325.1. Taxonomy (GTDB): domain Bacteria; phylum Pseudomonadota; class Gammaproteobacteria; order Burkholderiales; family Thiobacillaceae; genus Thiobacillus. Next base: position 5,323 of record DONB01000206.1, read on the forward strand.
GCACGATGGGCTTGACCGGTCCCAGCATCACGCTGCAGGTCTGACAATAACTCAGGGCATTCTCGAGCATTTCATCGACCAGATCGCGGCGCGCCAGAAACTGCGGCGACACGTTCACGAAATGCGCAAAATCGGTTGCGCCGCCCTGCTCCATGCGCAGGACGCAGCGCTGCATCACGTTGCGGATCACCTGGCGGTCGATTTCGGCCATCAGGCCCAGGCCCTCGGCCATATCGACAAAATCCTTGGCTTCGACGAACTCGCCGGTCGTGCTCTCGATGCGCGCCAGCGCCTCGTCCGCAATCGTCTGCCCGCCCTGCAATTCGACGATGGCCTGCGAGGCCTGCCTGACCCGGTTTTCCACCAGCGCCTGCCGCAGCAGCGCGGTGTTCCACGGAATACGGGTCGGGGCCGTCATCCTGACCTGATCGCGGCCATCCGCCTTGGCCCGGTACAGCGCATGGTCGACCTGCTCCAGCATGGGGAGGATCTCGCTGTCATGCGTACCGAAAGCGGCCACCCCGGCGGAAAAGCTCAGCGAGATGGCGCCCACGCCGGTCTGAATCGGAGTCGAACGTACCTCTCCCGCCAGCCGCTCCATGATGCCGATGGCATCTTCCGCGGTACTGCCATGCAGCACGAACAGGAACTCCTCCCCGCCCCAGCGCGCCACCCAGTCGCCTTCGCGCAGCCCGGATTCAAACCTGCGTGCCACGGCTTTCAGCACTTCGTCGCCCACGGCATGGCCGTAGCGGTCGTTCACCATCTTGAAATGATCGAGGTCGACCAGCGCCAGCGCGAAGCCATGACCGTCGCGCGGCGTGCGCGCCCCTTCCTTTTGCAGGCGTTCTTCGGCTGCGCGCCGGTTGGACAATCCGGTTAGCGGATCGGTCAGCGCAATGCGCTGCAGCAGGTCCTTTTGCGCGGATTGGTGCAAGGCATTGCCGAGCCAGTCGGCAATCAGTCCCATGTAGGCAACATCGACCGCGTCAGGCGGGGATTCGCAACGCCGGCGCAGAAAAGCCAGCACCCAGCGTGCGTCGTCGCCGACTGCCACCGGAAGACCGGAATAGGTTCGCAGCCCCAGCTTGCCCACCACGGGATGGTCGGCATACAGCGGATGCGCACGCAGGTCGGCAATATGGCTGGGTTCGCGCGTGAGTTGCACGCCATGGCACAGCACCGTCTCGACCATCTGCACCGAGCCTTCCGGAAACACCCCCAGCCGGTCGCTGACATAGCGCGCCGTGTAGTGCTCGGCAAACTCGCCCAGCAGCACCAGGTCCATGTCCAGAACCTCTGCCGCCATGTCCAGCATGGCGCGAATGCGTTCGGAATCCGAGAGCCCGTGCTGCACCGACAGCTTCCACAGGGCGTTCAGGCGATCGACATGCGTGTCGTCCTGCGGGGCACGCGGCGCGACAGTTTCGGGTGGATCGACAGGCAGCATGGTCACCGTTCAGGCTCGCGAGCAGACTGTCATTGTAGCCTCAAGGCGCGTCCTGCNNGCCCCAGCTCGAACCCGGTCGGGATGGACGTGCGCGGACAGATTTCCAGATGCACTGGGTAGCTCGGTGCGTGTGCGGCGCACTGGGCATCGTGGGGAACCGAGTGGAGGAAGAAGTTGTACTGCGCGCCGCCGATGACGGCATCGAGCCGCGCCATGGTGCGCTTCATCACCCGTGCCAGATCGGCCAGGTCTTCGCCGCGCACGTCGAGGAAGTCGGCCTGGTGTGCTNNCTGGCCGACATTGATCTTGCGCCGCACCGCACCCGACATGCGGTCGTAGATCCTGGCTTCGAAGGTCAGCGCCTCGTCGATCAGCGCGCAGAAGATGCAGTGATGGTGCTTGGCATAGTGCGCGGCGCTGTTCTTCACCTCGGCGTCGACGTTTTCCGGCACCACCGGCATCGCGATCACCTGACTGTGGGTGTGCGGGATCGAGGCGCCGGCGGCGGGGCCGAAATTCTTGAATACCAGCACGTATTTCAATCGCTCGTCCGACTCGAACAGCTGCCGCATGCGCGTCTGGTAGACGCCGAACAGTGCGGCCAGATGCGATTCGGCCATTTCGTGGACGGCGATGCCGTGTTCATGGTGGTCGATGATGACCTCGTGCCGGCCGTAGCCGTCGATGGTCTGCTGCAGGCCGAAGTTGAAGCCGGCCTGTTCGCGGTCGTCGCCCAGCACCGGGTAGAGGTTTTCCACCATGCGGATCTGCCAGTCGCCCTCGGGCGGCCAGGCGAGGATCACCGGCGGGGTCTTGTGCTCGTTGCCGCGGCAGAACGGGCAGGTTTCGACATGCTTGCGGGTGTCGCGCGGCGCCAGTTCCTCGGCCTTTTTCGGACGCATGCTGCGCGCGGTGGCGACCAGCACCGATTCGCTCGGCACGATGGGATTGATGCGGATTTCGCGAACTTCGCTGTTATCGGGTGTTTTCGGGTCTGACATGCGGCGTCTCCTCTGGCGGCTAGCTTAAATCAGCCGGATTGCACCGTCGGTTCATAATACTTATGCCCCCAGTCAGGCTTTTTATCCCCGTTCAGGATAAGGGCTTGCGTTGACGTGGCCCCGGCCGGCGCCGACAATGCCGATTCTTTGCTGGATTCCGGAGTATTCCCATGGACGAAAAAGCCCTGCACGACGAGCAGCGCCTCATGCGCATGATGCGCAAGACCCTCACTTCCATCGTGCGCGACACCGCGCCGCGCGACGGCAACCCCAGCCCGCTGACCGAAGCGACCATCCTTGGCATCAAGGATTGCCTGATGGTGATTTCCAGCCGCGAAACCGAGCTCGCGCAGCTGACCGGCCGCACCCTGGATGAGCGTCCGCGCTTCACCGACGAGACGCCCACCTCGCACGCCGTCAAGATCAGCAGCATCCCGAAAAAAACCCACTGATGCTTCGCGTTTAGCGAAGTATCGATAGAGACTGCCATGCCACAAGCCACCAGCCTGTTCACCGATGTCGAATCGAAGGTCGTCGGAACGTCGGCGGTGGTGATTTATTCGCCTTCAGGGAAAAAGCGCACGCGCTTTCCCGAAGGCGTGGTCGAGGTCTATGCCAGCGAAACCGAGGCGCTGGCGCACGCCGACCCCGGAAAAAGCCGCCACGCAGCGATCGCCAGCGGGCCGTCGCGCTCGTCGGAAGGCTTCAAGCTGTTCTATCTGGTGCGCTGGCTCGACTGATTCCCGCTTCAAACCGAGCATCGCATTGCCGACCTGCGTGTACGGCCTGCGGCTCGCCTGCGCGGTCTTCTTGCTCTGAAGCGGGAACAGGACGTGCGAGCAATCAGCTCGCGCCGTAAACCTTGCGCCGCACCCGCTTCTTGCGCCGCATGCGCGTCGCCTCGCTTTCGGTGAGCGGCGCGCGCGTCTTGCCTTCGTAGGGATTCTTGCCCGTGTCTTCCTTGACCTGGATCCGCAGCGGCGTGCCCTGCAGCTTGAACGCCTTGCGGAAACTGGCCTCCAGATAGCGCTTGTAGTCGTCGCGCAGGCCTTCCAGCGCGTTGCCGTGCAGGATGATGACCGGCGGATTCTTGCCGCCCTGGTGGGCGTAGCGCGGCTTCGGCCGGAACAGTCCGTTCTTCGGCGGCGCGTGCTGCTCCACCGCCATTTCCAGCACCCGCGTGAGCTTGGGCGTCGACATCTTGATGAAGGCGGCGGCGTGCGCCGCTTCGACGTCCTTCAGCAGGGTGTCCAGGCCCTTGCTCTTCAGCGCCGAGATGTAATTGAAGCGGGCGAAGTCGAGGAAGGCCAGCTTGCGGCCGATGTCGCGCTTGATGTCGTCGCGCTGCTCGGCCGAGAGGCCGTCCCACTTGTTCACCGCCACCACCAGCGCACGCCCGGTTTCCAGCACGAAGCCGGCCAGGTGCGCGTCCTGCTCGGAGATGTTCTCGCGCGCGTCGAGCACCAGCACCACCACGTTGGCGTCCTCGATCGCCTGCAGGGTCTTGATGACGGAAAATTTTTCCACCGTCTCGAACACCTTGCCCTTGCGCCGCACGCCGGCGGTGTCGATCAGGATGTAGGGCTTGCCGTCGCGCTCGAACTCGACGTAGATCGAATCGCGCGTAGTGCCCGGCTGGTCGAACGCAATGACGCGCTCCTCGCCGACCAGCGCGTTGACCAGGGTCGACTTGCCGACGTTGGGGCGGCCCACCAGCGCGATCTTGGGGATGCCGAATTCGTCGGTCTTCTCTTCCTCTTCGGAAAATGGCGCCAGCGCCTCGTCCACCAGGTCGGCAATGCCGTCGCCGTGCGCGCCGGAAATCGCCAGCGGCTCGCCCAGCGCGAGTTCGTGGAATTCGGCAGTCACCACCGCGCGGTTCATGCCCTCGGCCTTATTGACCGCGAGCAGCACCGGGCACGACGCGCGGCGCAGGCGGTCGGCGATCACCTTGTCCTGCGGCGTCAGGCCGCTGCGCGCATCGACCATGAAGATGATGGCGTCGGCCTCGTCGATGGCCTGCAGCGTCTGCCGCGCCATCTCCGCCATGATGCCCTCCTTCGCCACCGGTTCGAGACCGCCGGTATCGACCACCAGATACGGCTTGCCGCCGATGCGCCCGCGCCCGTAGTGGCGGTCGCGCGTCATCCCCGGCAGGTCGTGCACCAGGGCGTCGCGCG
>DONB01000183.1 GCA_003510325.1 Thiobacillus sp.
AGCGCTTTACCATTTTCGATGTCGACCCGGTCAGCGCGCAGAAGTGGGCCGACCTGATGCACGCCTGGGCCCGGGACAATGCCGGGGATGCGCCGTGACCTGGGACTGGCCTGAAAACAAGCCGGAGGAATACACCCCCCACATGATCGACCTGCAGTTCGATCTGGTCGGCGCAACCATCCCGACCGACAATGCCCAACTGCTGTCAGATGCATTGTTGCGACTGCTGCCGTGGCTGGGCGAAGATGGCGGCACCGGCATCCAGCATCTGAAAGGCGCTGAAACCAACAAGGGCGACGCGACGCTCAACATCAATCGTCGCACCAAGTTATATGTGCGCGCGCCGAAGGCCCGGGTGGACGACATGCAGAAGCTGGTCGGGCAGACACGTGACCTGGACGGACACAGCCTGCAGCTCGGCAGCTTCAAGACCCGCGCTTTCACTGCGTTCGCCAATATCTATGCGCATTTCGTTGACACCGGCAGCGCCACTGAAGAACAATTCGTGCAGGATGTGATGCGCGAGCTGGACGGCCATTTCCAGCTGCGCTGCGGATTCATCTGCGGCAAGCGGCAAACCCTGCAAAGCGCATCCGGCCCGATCCATGGCTATAGCCTGATGCTGCACGACGTTCCGCCGCACAAATCCCTGCAACTGCAGGACGAAGGCATGGGACGCAACCGCTTGCTGGGCTGCGGAATTTTCATCCCGCACAAATCCATTGCGCCGGTGATGCCGGCGAACCATTGAACCCACTGCCGGACGTTCCGGCGAATCTTTAAACTTGACCAACCCGAAAGGAGAAAACATGTCTTATGTTGTAAACGGTGAAGAGCTCGAGACCGGCGAAGAGGACTTTCTGCTGGAAGCCAACTTCAGCGACGACGTCCCCCCGGTCATCGCCGCGGCTGAAAAAATCACGCTGACCGACGAGCACTGGACGGTCATCAATTTCATGCGCGAGAAGTACAAGGAAGACGGCTCGACCCCCAACTTCCGCAACATGCTTGCCGAAATGGATGAACTGCACCCGGGCACCGACTGGAAGAAAAAGCTGTACGAGTTGTTCCCCAACCAGCCCGCACGTCAGTCGGCTCGCGTCGCCGGCCTGACCAAGCCNNCGCTGCCCGCTTCCCCTTTGCAGTTCACCTTTCACGGCTTCACTCATGTTCTCCAACACCCTCGTTACCACTGAAGACCTGGCCGCTCACCTGGACGATCCGAACTGGATCATTCTGGATTGCCGTTTCACCCTAACCGATACCGGGGCGGGTCGACAGGCCTACGAGAAAGCACACATTCCGGGTGCACGCTACGTGCATCTGGACGAGGACCTCTCGGCGCCCCTCAGCGATACCACGGGTCGACATCCGCTGCCCGATCCGCGCGTACTGACCGAAAAACTCTGCGAGTGGGGCGTCGGCGTCAACAAGCAGGTCGTAGTGTACGACGACAGCTACGGCGCCATGGCGGGCCGGCTGTGGTGGATGCTGCGCTGGCTCGGCCACCCCGGCGTGGCCCTGCTGGACGNNCGGCGGCTACCCGAAATGGACGCGCGAAAAGCGCCCGGTCGATGCCGACATCCCCGTACCGCACCGGGGCGCCTGCGCCTGCCTGCCCGAGCCCACCCAGATCGTGGCCGCCGATGACGTTCTGCGCGCATCGCAGACCGGCGAACAACTGATCCTCGATGCGCGCCCGGACCGCCGCTTCAGCGGCGAATTCGAGCCGCTCGACCCTGTCGCCGGCCACGTGCCCGGCGCCATCAACTATCCGTTCGACGAGAATCTCGACGTGGACGGCACCTTCCTGCCGCCCGAAGCGCTGCGCGAGAACTACCAGGCTTTGCTCAAGGGCAAGCCGGCCTGGCAAGTCATCCACATGTGCGGCTCGGGCGTCACCGCCTGCCACAACATTCTGGCGATGGAAGTCGCCGGCCTTGCCGGTTCACGGCTGTATCCCGGTTCGTGGAGCGAGTGGATCACCGACCCCGCCCGCCCCGTCGCCACCGGCGAATAACGTACCGCTGCATAGAAGGAGCACACCATGGTCAAACCTGTCAGAGTCCGCACCGTCTGGTTCAAGAAGGACGGCGAGCGCAGCGCAGAAGAAATCGCCACCGCGGTGGCCACCACCACCTGGCGCGTCGCCGACAAGGCGGTGGACAACCTCGGCCGCGAAAACTACGACATCATCACGCCGGCACGTGGCTTCAAGCTGATCGCCGAATTCCTCGCTTTCCTGGTGCACTACTGCGACCGCATGGCCTACGCCACGCTGACACCGGAGCGCCGCACCGCGGTACTGCAGGCGGTGGCCAAGCGGTTGGGCGAACTGATGGAAGAAAACATCATCAGCGTGGTCGGCCCGGACGGCAATCGCAATTTCAAGGCCGAGTTCATCGACTTCCTCAACCGCCGTTTCAACGATTACGCCGAGTTCGAGTTTCCCGACGACGAGAAGGCCAGCTTCCCGGCGCTGCGCTTCCTCAGCCTGCAGATCCGCGACGAGATGGGCGACAGCGACAAGACCTGGATCATGGACCAGATCATGGACATCGAGATGCCCGAAATGATGGGCACGGTACGCAAGAGCTTCAAGGGCCTCTTGTCCGACGCGCCGGTCAAGCGCGGATTCGGCTCGCCCGACATGCTGCCACCGGAATAAGGCCTTGAGCAGTTCGCCCTTCGACCTCGCCAACGAATCCGGCTACCGTGCCTGGCGCAACGCCAAGCTCGACGCGTATCCGCGCAGTGTCGACGAACTGATCGTGACGCTGGCCGATCCGCGCCATCTCACGCCTGCCGAAATTTCCGCTCTCGAATCGCGCTGCGCACGTGCCAACATGGCGATCTACAGCGCACCACACCTGCCTGCCGCCGACAAGTCGCTGCCCAAGCTACTGGGGCAGCAGCTCGGTCTGTTCCGTCTGGAAGGCAACTACCTCGCCGACGAGGACGGACTCTCCAGCATCACACCGGCGGGCGACGAAGGCAGCGTGCGCGGCGAGTTCATCCCCTACACCCACAAACCGATCAACTGGCACACCGACGGCTACTACAACGCGCTCGACCGCCGCATTCTCGGCATGACGCTGCACTGCGCGCAGGACGCCGAGTCCGGTGGCGAAAACGCGCTGCTCGACCACGAAATCGCCTATATCCAGCTGCGCGACGCCAATCCGGACTACATCGCCGCGCTGATGCAGCCCGACGCGATGACCATCCCGGCGCGCATGGACGAGGACAATGTTGCACGCCCCGAGCAGAGCGGGCCCGTGTTCGCGGTCGATTCCGCGCAGGGCTTTCTGACCATGCGCTACACCGCCCGCAGCCGCTCGATCGTATGGAAGGGCGACGCGGTCACGCAGGCCGCGGTCAAGGCCCTGGCGGACATCCTCGCCACCTCGGAATACATTCTCACCGCCCACCTCGCCCCCGGCATGGGCCTCATCTGCAACAACGTGCTGCACACCCGCAGCGGGTTTTCCGATTCTCCCGAGCACCGCCGCCTGCTGTATCGCGGGCGCTATTACGACCGTCTGAATTTCCCGGTGCGGCCGCAGTAGCGGTCCGGGTAAAATAGCGGTCTTCGTTTTTCGGCCAAAGCCGTCATGCAGCTTCTCACCCTGGGGGTCAACCACCACACCGCACCGCTCGCGATCCGCGAGCAGGTGGCGTTCGGCCCCGAAAAGCTGGTGCAGGCGCTGCACGAACTGACGCAAAGCCGGCGCGCGTCCGAAGTGGCCATCCTGTCGACCTGCAACCGCACCGAGTTGTATGTCAACACGCCGTCGCCCGACGACGTGACGCAGTGGCTGGCCGATTTCCACCATATCGAACGGCGCGAACTCGCCCCCTACCTGTACGCGCTGCCGCGCGAGAAAGCCGCGCAGCACGCCTTCCGCGTCGCCGCCGGCCTCGATTCGATGGTGCTGGGCGAAACCCAGATACTGGGGCAGATGAAGCAGGCGGTTGCCGCCGCCGAGGAAGCCGGCACCCTCGGTCTGCTGCTGCACAAGCTGTTCCAGCGCACCTTCTCGGTCGCCAAGGAAGTGCGCAGCAGCACCGAGATCGGTGCCAATTCGGTGTCGATGGCCGCCGCCGCGGTGCGCCTGGCCGAACG
>DONB01000181.1 GCA_003510325.1 Thiobacillus sp.
GCGAGCGCCCCGCGCGCCCGCTGCGGTGGATGATAAACCCCGGCGGCGCCTGCACCTCCGCCCCCTGTTCGACATAGGCCTGGCCGCCGGACTTGAGGTGGCGAGCCAGGTCGGCCAGCACCGGTTCGACCAGCCCGCTGTCGAACGGAGGATCGACGAAGACCAGATCGAAGGTCTCTCGGCTGTTCGCCAGCCAGGCCAGCGCGTCGGCGCGAAGAATATCGACCTGCTGCGCACCGAGCACGGTCCGGTTTTTTTCCAGCGCGTCGAGCGTGGCGCGTTCGCGTTCGATCATGACGACCCGCCCGGCCCCGCGCGAAGCGGCCTCGAAGCCGAGCGCCCCGCTGCCGGCGAACAGGTCGAGGCAGGCCCAGCCCGGCAGATCCTGTCCCAGCCAGTTGAACAGCGTCTCGCGCACCCGGTCGGGCGTCGGGCGCAGCCCGGCGCTGCCGGGAAACTCCAGCAGGCGGCGGCGATACTGCCCGCCGATGATGCGCACCCGGTTGGCGACGCCGTGCGCGCGTTGCGGCGCCGCGCGCTTAGCGAGCACGACCCGCCCCCACCACCACGGTCACCAGCGCGTCGGGGTCGATGCGGCGCGCAAACGCCTGCTTCACTGCGACCACGTCGACCGCGTCGACCCGATCGATCCAGGTGTCCAGGTAATCCAGCGGCAGCTTGTAGAAGCCGATGATCGCCAGATAATCGAGAATTTTCCGGTTGCTGTCGATGCGCAGCGGAAACCCGCCGGTGAGGTTGGATTTGGCCTGATTGATTTCGGCTTCGCTGGGGCCATCGGCGATGAACTTCCGCAGCGTGTCCTGCGCCACCTTCAGCGCATCGTCGGTCTGCTCCCGCTTGGTCTGCAGGCCAAGCTGGAACGGCCCGGCCTCCTTCATCGGCAGGAAATAGCTGTAGGCACTGTAGGCGTAGCCGCGCTTGTCGCGCACCTCGCGCATCAGCTGCGAGTCGAAACCGCCGCCGCCCAGCACGTAATTGCCGACGAACAACGGGAAGAAATCGGGGTCGTTGCGCGCCATGCCGACCGCCCCCACCAGCACATGGCTTTGCGAAGAGGGGTGCGCTATGCGCGTGTCGGACGCCGTCGTCGGCGCGGGCTTCGGCAAGGCCGGCAACGGTGCCCCTCGCGGCAAGCCCGCCGACAGGCGGACGGCAATGGCCTCCGCCTCGGCACGCGTGATGTCGCCCATCAGCGAAATCACCGCATTGGGTGCGCTGTAATGCGTGCGATAGAACGCCTGCAGATCATCGCGCGCCAGCCGCGCGATGGCGGCGGGATCGCCCGCTTCATCCTGAGCGTAGGGGTGCGCACCATACAACGCGCGGTAGAACGCCTTGCTGGCGACCTCGCCGGGGTCGGCTTCGGCTTCGCGTATCGATGCAATCAGGCGCTGCTGTTCGCGCTTGACCACCGCCTGCGGAAAATCGGGGCGCTGCAGCACCTGCGCGAGGACATCGAGCGCCTTGTTCTTCTCCACGGCAGACGACAGGGTGCGCAGCGTCACGCCGGCGCGATCGCGGTCGAAGCGGCCCGACAGCAGCGCACCGACNNCCGGCCGGAAAGTCGACTGCGACGTCGAGCATCGGCAGCTCGTGGCTTTCGACGAACACCACCCGTGCGCCGTGCGCCGTTTGCCAGTGCTGAATGGCGAGCACAGCCTGCGCCGACAGCGGCAGGCACAGCAGCAGAGCGCCCAGGACTCGTTTCATGAACACGTACTTAATTGGCATGACGGACTCCCGGCACGGCGGCACGGCGGACTTGTGCATTCAGCGGTTGCGGATCGAGTTCGGCCACGCTCAGCCGTTCATCCTGCAGCCATTTCTTCGCCACAGCCTGCACTTCGGCGGCGGTCACCGCCCGCAGCTTGTCGACCCGGCCTGCGAGCGCCGCGGGCGGCAATCCGGCGATTGCGTAATCGCCCAGCTGCATCGCCTGATAGAACAGCGAGTCGCGCTGATAGACGTCGGCCGCGATCACTTGCGCCTTGACCCGCGCAAGCTCCGCCTCGCTGATGCCTTCACGCTGGATGCGCGAAATTTCGGCGCGGATCGCCTTTTCCAGCGCGGCCACGGACTTGCCCGCCGACGGTGTCGCGTCGATCATGAACAGGATCGGCCCGCGTGCGACGGCGTCATAACCCGCGCTTGCGTTCACCGCGATCTGCTGCGTTTTCACCAGCGATTTCTGCAGCCGCGCCGAGTCGTTTCCTGACAGCACGCCCGCCAGAATCTGCAGCGCATAGGGCTCGGCGTCTTTTTCCCAGTCCTTGAGGGCAGGCGCATGCCAGGCCATCAGCAGATAGGGGACTTGGGCCGGCGCCTTCACGACAATGCGCTTCTCGCCGATCTGCGCCGGCTCGGTCTGCGGCTTGCGTTCCGGCAGGGCACGTGCGGGCAGTGGGCCGAAATGCTTTTTGGCCAGCGCGATCACCTCGTCGGCCTTGACGTCGCCGGCCACCACCAGGATCGCGTTGTTGGGCGCATACCAGCGCGAATACCAGTCTCGTGCATCCTGTGCGGTCATGTTCTGCAAATCGTCCATCCAGCCGATGACGGGACGACGGTAGGGATGCACCTGGTACGCCGTCGCCATCAGGCGCTCGTACACCACCGACTGCGGCTGATCGTCGGTGCGCAAACGGCGCTCCTCCATCACAACCTGGACCTCCTTGGCGAACAGTTCATCGCTGATGACGAGATGGGCCATGCGATCGGCCTCCAGTTGCATCGAAAGCTCCAGCCGGTCCTTCTGCATCTGCTGGAAATAGGCGGTGTAATCGCGACTGGTGAACGCATTTTCTCGTCCGCCGGCGGCGGCAATGCGCTTGGAGAACTCTCCCGGCGGCACGCTCTGCGTGCCCTTGAACATCATGTGTNNGAAGTGGTGCCGTTGAATTCATCCATCGACCCGGCGCGGTACCACACCTGCGACACCATCACCGGCGCACGGCGGTCTTCCTTGACGATCACCCGCATGCCGTTGTCCAGCTTGACGTCCGTCAGCGTTGCCTGTGCGCTGCCCAGCAGCAGCGCCAAACCGATTGCCCATAGGCTGCGCATGTTTTTCCCTCTAGATTGCATGAGTCCGAAACGACACCGACCCACGACGAGCAGATGCGCGTGTGAGGTCGACTGTCCGAATGATAAGATACAGCGTCCGTCAACCTGACGTGCTGACTGCCTTTATCCGTGTTTAGTTTCTTCAAGCCCAAACCCTCGCTCGCCCCGGAAACATCCAAGCCGGATGAAGCGACGGCGCAACCCGACGTCACGCCTCCCGCCAACGAACCGGCCGCTCCTACGGCTGAGCCGCGTCCCGGCTGGGCGCAAAGGCTGAAGCAGGGGCTCGCCAAGACTCGCGACCGGCTCGGCGGCCAGTTGTCCGGCCTGTTCGGGGTCGGACGCAAGATCGACGCCGAGCTGTTCGAGGAGCTCGAGACCATCCTGATTACCGCCGACATCGGCGTCGACGCCACCCAGGCACTGCTCGAGTCCCTTCAGAAGACCGTTCGGCGTGAAAATCTCACCGAGGCGTCCGACCTGCAGGCTGCATTGAAGCAGGCACTGGTCGATCTCCTGGCCCCGCTGCAGGCGCCACTCGACGTCACCCCGCACAAGCCTTTCATCCTGATGCTGGCGGGGGTCAACGGTGCTGGCAAGACCACCACCATCGGCAAGCTCGCCAAGCTCTACCAGGCCCAGGGTCTGTCGGTGTTGCTGGCCGCGGGCGACACCTTCCGCGCGGCGGCACGCGAACAATTGCAGGTCTGGGGCGAACGCAACAATGTCACGGTCATCAGCCAGGAAAAGGGCGACTCCGCGGCGGTGATCTTCGACGCCATCCAGGCCGCGCAGGCGCGCAAGATCGACGTGGTGCTGGCCGATACCGCCGGCCGCCTGCCGACCCAGCTGCACCTGATGGAAGAGATCAAGAAGGTCAAACGGGTGATCGAAAAGGCCATTCCCGGTGCGCCGCACGAAGTGCTGCTGGTGCTCGACGCCAACACAGGGCAGAACGCCGTCACCCAGGTCAAGGCCTTCGACGATGCGCTCGACGTGACCGGCCTGGTGCTGACCAAGCTCGACGGCACCGCAAAAGGCGGCGCCATCGCGGCGATCGCCAAGGCGCGGCCGATCCCGGTGCGCTACATCGGCGTGGGTGAAACCGTCGACGATCTGCGGCCGTTCGATGCGCGCGAATTCGTCGAGGCCATCTTCCCTGCTTGATGCTGCCCACCCCATGATCAGTTTCAGCCAGGTCACCAAGCGTTATCCCGGCGGACACGAAGCCCTGTCCGGGGTCAATCTCGCCATCGAGCAGGGCGAACTGGTCTTTCTGACCGGGCATTCGGGCGCCGGCAAGAGCACGCTGCTGAAGCTCATCGCTGCCATCGAACGGCCCACCAGCGGCATGGTGTCGGTCAGCGGCCAGAACGTGGGGCGCCTGTCGCACCGCGCTGTGCCTTATCTGCGCCGCAACATCGGCCTGGTGTTCCAGGACCACAAGCTGCTGTTCGACCGCAGCGTGATCGAAAACGTGCTGCTGCCGCTCGACATCGCCGGGCTCGAACGCCGCGAGGCGCTGAAGCGGGCGCGCGCCGTCATCGACAAGGTCGGCCTGCTCAAACGCGAGAAAGCCAACCCGGTCAGCCTCTCGGGCGGCGAACAGCAGCGCCTGTGCATCGCCCGCGCGGTGGCCCTGAAGCCCGACGTGCTGCTGCTCGACGAGCCCACCAACCACCTCGACGCCGAGTCGGTGGCCTGGCTGCAGCACCACCTCGAGAATTTCCCCGGCTGCGTCATCCTGGT